>NZ_QVFV01000010.1:65315-127922 GCF_004212215.1 Leptolyngbya iicbica LK | reverse complement strand
ATTTCTTGGGCATGGGGTAAGGCTTTCATCGTCTCAGTTTCATCTTCTACAACAGTATTGACTACCCTAATTCTTTGCGTTGACGTTGCATTAGCTATGTCTATCCGGAATGAGTAACAAAAAATATCGGGGCTCATTTCCCCTGTTATTAACGGGTACTTTAGAACCACAGACATACGGATGGTCCTAAGGGTGAGTGATCGTTTGCTCAAGGGGTTGATATGACAGCTGCAGCTACGAATAAACCCATTGCGCTCGCGGTGGATGATAGCCTGATTATTCAGCAAATGGTGCAGCGGGCGCTAGATAGCGATTTCAAAGTTTTGGTGGCTGATAATGCGGTTGAGGCGCTGTCAGTGATTTATCATCAGCCGATCTCGGCTCTGTTGCTCGATATCACCATGCCCGGCATTGATGGGTTTGAACTGTGTCGCACGGTGCGGAGCGTTCCCCGGTTCCAAAAGCTGCCGATTATGATGCTGACCTCGCATCGCTCCGCTGCCGATCGCGCGGAAGCAAAATCAGCGGGGGCTTCGGGCTACATGACTAAGCCGTTTGATGCACAAGAACTGCGACAAGCCTTGACCCGTTTGCTGGCTCGTGCTGCTTGAGTACAGCACCCGGTTGTTAGGGAGACCTCCGGCAATATGTGGTGCATTAGGCTGCGCTCATGACACCCTACGAGCAGGAAAATCTGTTCCAGAGATCTCCTTAACGATATCCCCGTGCGCGGATGAGTCATGGCCTTGATCGGTCTCAACTCATTCTTTTAACCCGGCGTCGCGGCTCAGCTGTTTGAGCGTGCGGTGCATTTCAGGCAACCGCCGAAAGACGGCTGACGCTTTCAAAAACACTTTGTGGGGCAGGGCAGGACTGCCCGTGACAATTTCACCTGGTTTTACGTTGCTGTGAATCCCAGCTTGGGCAGCCCCGATCGCGCCATCCCCAACTTCTACATGGTCGACGATGCCAACCTGCCCCGCGAGAATGACCCGATTGCCGATTTTGACGCCCCCCGCCATGCCCGTCTGGGCCGCGATCGCGCAGTTGTCGCCAATTTTGCAGCCGTGGGCCACTTGCACCAGATTGTCGATTTTGGTGTTGCGGCCTACCTGCGTGGTGCCCAGGGCCGGGCGATCGATGGTGGCATTGCAGCCGACTTCGACCCCGGAGGCCAGCACCACATGGCCCGATTGCGGCATTTTGACCCAGCCTTCCGCGACTGGCACAAAGCCAAAGCCTTCGGAGCCGATCACTGCGCCAGAGTGAATCACACAATCCGGCCCGATTTCGGAGCGCTCGTGAATGACGCAGTTGGCATGGAGCACAGTGCGATCGCCCACTTGAGCCCCGGCATACACCACGACGTTGGGATGGATGGCGACGCCCTCGCCGAGGGTGACGTGGGCACCAATGACCACGTTGGCCGCGATCGCGACATCCGTCCCGATGTGAGCGGTTGGATGAATCTGGGCCGAGGGATGAATGCCCGGTTCGGGGCTGACCGGCTGATAAAAGCAGCGAATCGCATGGGCGAGGGCGATTCGGGGTTCGTCAACGGCAATCCAGGCCAAGTGGCGATCGCTGGCCTGGGCTTGCAAGCCGTCATGGCGCGGCAAAATCAGCGCACAGGCTGGGGTCGTAAGCACGTGATGGGCGTACTTTTCCCCTTCGATATAGCTCAAAGTGTGCGCTTGGGAGTCTTCGATCGCGGATAGCCCCGTCAACTCAGGATCATTGGCCAAATGCACCTGGGGATTGGGCACCGAAACGGCTAATTGCTGAATGAATTCACTGAACTTCATGACCGGGTCCTTGGCGATGCGCGAACAATCGAATGTTCCTGAGAGTTAAGGGTTGAGGGTTTCAATTTGCTGTTGTAGAGTGGCCACCTGCTGTTGGAGTTCCTTGAGGGTGTGCTGCATCTGGGGTAGGCGATTGTAGATGGCAGAGGATTTCAAAAAAGTGCGGTAGGGGCTGGCCGGATTGCCCATGACAATGCTGCCGGGGGCGATCTTGCCGTGCAGGCCCGCTTTGGCCCCAGCTTGAACGTTGGCCCCAATCGAAGTTTGATTGGCCGCGCCGACTTGCCCCCCCAAAATTACGTGATCTGCCGTTTCCACCTGTCCCGCCAGGCCGACTTGAGCGGCCATGACACAGCTGGGGCCAATCTGGCAGTTATGGCCGATATGGACCAGGTTGTCGAGTTTGGTATTGGCCTGGATGCGGGTTTCGCCGACGGAGGGGCGATCAATAGTGGTGTTGCAGCCCACTTCGACCTCGGCTTCCAAAATGGTGCGACCGGACTGGGGAATTTTGACCCAGCGGCCCTCGCGCAAAATAAAACCGAAGCCTTCGGAGCCGATCACTGCGCCGCTATGCACCACGCAGTCCGCACCGATTTGGGTATGTTCATGAATCACACAGTTGGCGTGCAGCACGGTGCGATCGCCAATTGCCGTCTGGGGATAAATCACCACATTGGCGTGAATGCACACATCATCCCCAATTACGGCGTCGGGATGGATGACGACATGGGCCCCAATCGTGACGTTTTTGCCCAGCTGCACCGACTCGTCTATCACCGCTGTGGGGTGAATGCCAGGATGAGGTTGATAGGGTTGATAAAACAACGCCAGGGCTTGGGCAAAGCCCCAACGGGGTTCGGCCATGCTGACCCAAGCGAGACCGCGATCGCTGGCCTGGGCCTGCATCTCTGGATCTTCGGGCAAAATCAGCGCACTTGACTCAGTCGTGGCCACATAAGCTTGAAACTTTTGGCCCTCGATGTAGCTAATCGTTCCAGCTGTCCCCGCTTGTACAGGCGTCACCGCAGTGATCTCTGGATCTCGTTCCGGAAAGGGTTTGAGGCTAGACTTTTCCGTCGTTAAGTCGAGCTGCTGGACGATATCGCTGAACTTCATGACCGTGTGACAAGGATAAGCCTTCTTACGCTACCAGAAACGCGACACACTCTACATGGGCCGTTTGCGGAAAAAAGTCGGCCGCTTGCACCCGCTGCAGCTGGTAGCCCCCTTCGTCTCGCAGACGTTTGAGATCGCGAGCCAGCGTCGCTGGATTGCAGCTCATATACACGATGCGCTGGGGGTGTAAGGATAAAAGGCCACTCAGGACGCGATCGCTACAGCCTTTGCGGGGCGGATCAAGCACCACAATATCGAGCGGTTGATCTTGCAAAAATCGGGACGCCTCGGGCAGCAGTTTATCCACCGTGCCCGCTTCAAAATGGGCATTGTCAATGCCATTTAGCTTCGCGTTTTCGATCGCAATTTCTACCGCTTCAGTTTGCACCTCCAACCCCAGACAATATTGCGCCCGTTGAGCGATCGGCAGCGTCAAGGTGCCGATGCCACAGTAAGCATCCACTACGGTTTCGGTGCCTTGCAGTTGCAGCTCGTCCAAAATCACCCGCAGCAGCCGCTCTGCTTGCTCGGTATGCACCTGGAAAAAGGCATTGGGGTAAATGTGCAAGGTCAGGTTGGCAAAGCGTTCTTCTAAATACGGCTCCCCTACCACGAAGCGGGTTTCTGATCCCCAAATCGCGTTGCCGGGTTTGGTATTGAGATTGACGCACACCCCGGCCAGATCAGGAAAGCGGGTTTTCCAGTCGGCACTCTGGTCTTCGATACCTGGCAAATCCCACGTCGTACTCACCAGTGTGAGGAGAATCTGTCCCGTGCGCCGCCCGACCCGCAGCGCCAAATGCCGCAGATCGCCGGTCTGCGTCTCTTCATCGTAGATAGACCAGTCCCGCGCTTGAATATCTTGCTTCACCTCAGCCAAGAGCGGGTCGAGGCGATCGTCCTGCACCGGGCACTGGTTGAGGTTAACGATTTGGTGGGAGCCCTTGCGATAGTAGCCCGCCTTGACCTTGCCTTCCGCCGAGATTCCCAGGGGATAGGTGGCTTTGTTGCGATAGCTCAGGGGATTGTCCGCTGCCATGATGGGGCTGATGGACACGTCGGTAAAGTGACCGATGCGTTCCAGAGCATCCACCACCTGTTGCTGCTTGGCGGCAAGTTGGGCGGCATAGGCAACGTGCTGCCACTGACAGCCGCCACACTTATCCGCCACGATGCAGGCCGGACGCACGCGATCGCTCGACGGCTCCAGCACTTGCAATACTTGCCCGCGCCCAAATTTGGGTTTCACGAAGGTGAGCCGTGCCTGGATGCGATCGCCGGGCACGGTGTCGGGTACAAAGACGACGCGATTGTCCCAGCGGCCCACGCCGTCGCCCTCGCTGCTGAGGTCAGTGATGTCCAGTTCGAGGGTGGTGCCTTGTTGCCATTGGGTCATGGGAGGGGGGAGTGGGGAGTAGTTGGGTAGCAGGGTGGTTGGGTGTGAGGAGTGGGTGGAGTTGGTGGGAAGTGGGTGAGGTGGGTGGGGTTAGGCGATCGCGAGGGCTTGTAACTCGGCGAGGGGGTCGCCTTGGAGGACGGAGCCGTCGGGGGCTTCGAGGACGAATCCGGCATCGCGGATCATTTCGAAGTCGGCGGTGGCGGCTTGGCCGGGGGTGGTGAGGTAGTCGCCGATGAAGATGGAGTTGGCGGCGTAGAGGCCCAGGGGTTGCAGCGATCGCAACTGCACTTCACGGCCGCCAGCGATGCGAATTTCTTGGCTGGGCAAGAGCAGGCGGAAGAGGCAGAGCATCCGCAAACACTGGCGGGGCGTCAGATCGCCGCGATCGACGAAGGGTGTGCCGGGGATTGGAATCAAGAAATTCATGGGAACGCTGGTCACGTCGAGTTGCCGCAGCGACAGGGCCAGGTCAATTACGTCGTCAGCCGACTCGCCCATGCCGAGAATGCCACCGGAGCAGGTGGTCAGTCCGGCAGCTTTGACGGCTTCGACAGTGCCGACGCGATCTTGAAAGGTGTGGGTGGTGCAAATATTTTCGTGGTTGGCCTCAGCGGTATTGAGGTTATGGTTGACGCGATCGACCCCAGCCGCAGCAAGGCGTTGGGCTTGATCTTCATCCAACAAACCCAGGCAGGCACAGATTTTCATCGGGTATTGGGCTTTGACTTCGCGCACCAAATCCAGTACACGGTTGAAGGTGGGTTCGGCGGGCGATCGCCCCGAAATTACCATGCAAAACGTTCCGGCTTTGAGGGTATGGGCGCGCTCGGCAGCGGCGAGTACCCGGTCTTTCGCCATCAGGGGATACTTGTCGATTTCGGCGGTGGAGATTTTTGACTGTGAGCAGTAGTGGCAATCTTCGGGACAGAGGCCACTTTGCGCATTCAGCAAAAAGTGCAGCCGCACCCGATTCTGCCAGTAGTGGTGACGCACTCGATAGGCGGCATGAAGTTGGGCCAGCAGTTCGGTGTCGGGGGCAGAGAGCACCTGATGCGCTGCTTCCCGACTGATGAGTTCTCCGGCGAGGGATTGATCCGCCAGCTGGTTCCAATCGGGGGCAGTCAGCAATGAAGTCATAACGCGCAATGGATAACAGGCCAAACTATAGGCTAATACGGCGGCGTCGTTTCCACCCACAGATTGTAATGAAGAGAGATTGGCTGGGGGTGAGGCGATTTTGCGGGGGGACGCCGTTGTTCTGAAAATTGCTCTCTCAGGGGACGGGTCCCTTGGACGATTTCTGACTATCCTGATTGAACCGATAGGGACCCGTCCCCTAGCGCGTTCTCGGTTTTTGGGGAGGGGCGCGGGGCCATTATTCGGTGAAGATGGCAGGCACAGGGGTGGCTTCGATCGCGGGCACAAATTCCACCGTCACATCTTCGTCAACCAACACCATCACGGTTTCTTGCTCAAACTGGGTAATGTAAGCCTGAATGACCTCCATCAGGGCGGCTTCGTTGGCTTGGGTGTCGAGGAAGACGAGCCGGACGACGTTGGACGGTTCGGCAATGAGGGTGCCGCTGGCGTTTTGATAGCGACCGCTGGCGTTCCAGACAGTCAGCCCATCGGGAAAGCGCGGGGTGATTTCCGTGTCGATGAAGGTTTCAAAGTCTTCGTCTGAAATGGTTTCGCCCTCAGGCATTTGGCGGCCTAAGTACAAATCCACCTGAATCAGTTCAGCCAGCAGGTTGTTTTCAATCAGGTCGGGGACTTGCGCGATCGCCGCTCCCCCCGAGGTCGTCAATGCCATCGCGATCGCTGCCAACAGACCGTGACGCAGCCTAGCTTTCAGCCGATAGGAGATGAAACTCATCATGATCTGTCCACAACAACGACGCACGTCGATTGTGGCACGAGACTTTGGCGATCGCTTCAGTGGGATTCGGCTATTGCAGCCTCACTCGCCGTATGCTTGGCGACCCAATCCCGCAGCAGTGGATTGACCAGTTCGGGAGCCTCATCCTGGGGGCAAT
Organism: Leptolyngbya iicbica LK; assembly: GCF_004212215.1. Taxonomy (NCBI): domain Bacteria; kingdom Bacillati; phylum Cyanobacteriota; class Cyanophyceae; order Leptolyngbyales; family Leptolyngbyaceae; genus Leptolyngbya; species Leptolyngbya iicbica. Next base: position 121,563 of record NZ_QVFV01000010.1, on the reverse strand, counting down.
GCCCGACGCCGTCTAACTCGATGAAGTCTTCGACGGCGGGATAATCGGCGTAGGCGCGACCGAGTTCAATCGGTTCCCAGGGGTCAGCATTGCCCCAAATGACCAATACTGGGCATTGCATTTGCGGCAGCAAATCTTCTGCCAGCGGTCCCTGGGAATAGCGGACAAACGAAAGAAAGACATCCGCTGCGCCTTCGTCCTTCGACGGTCCAATCAAGAAGTTGATCAGTTCGTCGGTGACAGCCTCTTCGCGACCGTAGGCCTGTTTCAACACATTGCGCACAAACTTGGGGCGCGCCAGTCGGGAAAAGAAAAAGTGGCCAAAGGGGCGAAATCCCAGCAGGCCTTGAAACAGAGGCGTGGGGGCGCTGCGATACCAGGGCAGGGTGGCGCGTTTGCGATCGTGCAGCAGCCGTAGAGAGCAGTCGAGCATTGCCACGCCCCGCGCTTGGTCGGGAGCCATGGTTGCCGCTTGCAGCGCCACCACACAGCCAATGGAGTTGCCAACCAAAAAGGCGGGTTCACCAATGACCTCGCGACAAAAATCCACCACCAATTGGCCCCAGGTTTCGAAGGTATAGGGGACGGGATCGCCGGGATAGGGCTTCACCGATTTGCCAAAGCCGATGAGGTCGATCGCGTACACCCGGTTCGTCGCTGCCAACTCAGGAATATTTTTGCGCCAGTGGTCACTAGAGGCCCCAAACCCGTGGATCAGCACCATCGGCGCACCCGTTGTCCCCGCTTTTTGATAGCGGATGGGAAACCCCTGCCAGGGCCAGGTGCAATCGGTGATGGTGACAGCAGTCGCAACAGACATGAACAGCAACCTCTGAGGAATCATGAGCGCCAGCTGCGCCTTTAGATAAGTTTACAGTGTGGCTATGCGGGTTGCTGCAGGCGAAATCGCCACCGCGATCGCGCATTATGAAAGCTGCTCATGGGCGCTATAGGGGCCATTGCTAGATGTGCCGGAAGGGGTGCGGTACTGTGCAGAGACGCCTCAACCTGATTTGCGGAGGACTGTGTGGCTCAACTGACGACTCAACAAAACTGGCGATCGCCCATTTTGATGCTGTTTCTGGCGATGGCGTCGATTCACTCTGGGGCCGCGATCGCCAAAGGACTCTTTGATCAGGTCAGTCCCTTTGGCATGGTGAGCTTGCGCTTGGGACTGGGGGCGTTAGTGCTAGTGGTGCTCTTTCGGCCCCGGTGGCGACACCATTCCTGGCAAGATTATCGACTGCTGGGCTTACTCGGCCTTTCCATGGGGGTCATGAATGCCGCTTTGTATCACGCGATTTCCTACATTCCCATTGGCGTGGCTGTCACCCTAGAGTTTGTGGGGCCGCTGGGGGTCGCGTTAGCCCATTCGCGGCGCGGGGCTGACTGGATGTGGGTGGCCATGGCGGCAGCGGGAGTGATGCTGCTAGCTCCATTCGGCGGCACCTTGCATCCCCTTGGCGTCTGCCTGGCATTAATGGCAGGCGGTTGCTGGGCGGCTTACATTCTGCTATCCGCCAGAGTGGGCAAGGTGTTTCCGGGAACGGAAGGGGTAGCCATGGCGATGACGGCGGGGGCGATCGCGATCGTGCCCTTTGGCATCGTGGCAGAAGGGACGAATCTGCTGAATCCCTACGTGTTGATGATGGGCTTGCTGGTGGCGATTTTGTCCTCAGCGCTCCCCTACTCCCTCGAAATGGCCGCGTTGCGCCAGTTGCCCGTCAAGGTCTTTGGGGTCTTGATGAGTGTGGAACCAGCTGTCGCCTCCTGTATTGGCTTGATCATTTTGGGCGAGCAGTTGAGCTTCCGAATGGTGGTCGCGATCGCCCTGGTGAGCTTAGCCAGCGTGGGCTCCACTCTCCATTCCAGAAGCGCCCAGTAAATCGGGGCTGTACTCCCCAGCGGCAGTGGTGGACTAAATATCGTAATGAGTCCACATGCGAATAATTTTGATCGTTCGCTCGGATTCCAGCACTTGATAAACCAGTCGATGCTGGATGTTGATGCGTCGCGAATAGGCTCCAGCCAAATCACCCACCAGTTTTTCGTAGGGGGGCGGAGTTTGAAAAGGATTCTCGGCCAAGATATCGAGTAATCCCTGGGCCTTTTTCTTCAAATTGCTGGCAGCAAGTTTCTTCGCATCTTTTTGCGCTTGTTTGGTGTAGACCAGTTGCCAGTTCACCAGTCCAACGCTCCGTCACAGTCTTCGAGGGGGGTCGCCATCCCCGCTTTAATCGACTCGCGCATACCGGGTACTGATAGCAGGTATAGCGTCTCTTGAATGCTGGCCCAATCTTCTTCGGACAAGAGTACTGCGTTGCCACTCGCGCCTGTAATGACCACTGGTTGATGTGACTGACTCACAGCGTCAATGAGCTGCTGCAGTTGGGTTTGCGCCTCATCAATTGGCAGTGGAGACATCGTACTTTTTACCCGTTCAAGTGCTCCCATTGTAATGTTTGCGGCAAAGAACCCGTCAGCTTCCATCAGCTTGTGGTTGATTTGCTGGCATCAGTGCCGCAATCGCATACGACTTTGCCAAATTAGGCAGGTTCGGTCGCGATCTCCCCGCTCGTTGAGAATTAGTACAAATGTTGTTACCTTGGGGGCACTGGATTCTGGGAAGTAGGCAGTGCAGGACTTGCTATGGGGACTGGTGGGACTGGTTGTGGGCGGGGCGATCGCGGCTCTCTGGTGGCAAACGCGCATCCAGGCGATTCGTGCCCAAGCCAAGGCCGACGTTGTCGCCGATCGCGCCAGCACCTACGAGCGGCTACAACAGCAAGACCGCCAAATTCAGGATTTGCAAACTCGGCTGCAAGACCGGGAACGTCAGCTAGACGCGGTGCAGCGCAGCTGGCAACAGGAAGCGACTCAACGGGCCACTGCCGAAGCCCAGCTAGAGCAAGTTGTGCAAATTAAACAGCAGCTTCTGGAACGCGAGACGCAACTCCAGCAGCTTCAGGGGCAATACGTCACGGCGCGATCGCACCTGGCCGAAGTCCAATCCCGACTCCAGCAAGAGCAGGCGTTGTCTCAAGAAAAGCAAGCCCTGCTTGATCAAGCGCAGCAGCGCTTAGGTGATACCTTCAAAGCCTTGTCTGCCGAAGCCCTCCAGCAAAATTCGCAATCCTTCATGCAGTTGGCGGAAACGTTGCTCGCCAAGTTTCAGAGTCAGGCGCAGGGGGACTTGGGGCAGCGGCAAGCGGCGATTGCGGCCCTGGTGAGTCCGCTCCACAGCTCGCTCCAGCAGGTCAGCACCCACCTCAAGGAACTGGAAACTGCCCGCACTGCCGCCTACAGCACGCTGACGGAACAGGTGAAGTCTCTGGCGGTGGCCCAAACTCAGCTCCAGGGCGAAACCGCCAATTTGGTGAAAGCGCTGCGATCGCCCACGGTGCGCGGTCGCTGGGGCGAAATTCAGCTGCAGCGGGTGGTGGAGATGGCGGGCATGGTGGAATACTGCGACTTTTATCAGCAGGCGTCGGTGGAGACCGAAAACGGTCGGCTGCGGCCCGATATGGTCATCCAATTGCCGAATCAGCGTCACATTATTGTGGATTCCAAAGCGCCGTTGCAGGCTTACCTGGAAGCGCTGGAGGTGACGGACGGGGCCGCCAAACGCGATCGCCTGCAACACCACGCTCGTCAGATTCGCACCCACCTGACCCAACTCGGCAGCAAAAGCTATTGGGATCAGTTTCAAACCGTGCCGGAATTTGTGGTGCTCTTTTTGCCAGGGGAAACCTTCTTCAGCGCGGCGCTCGAACAAGATCCAGGGCTGATCGAATTTGGCGTCGATCAGCGGGTGATTCTCGCTACCCCCACCACGCTGATTGCTTTGCTGAAAGCGGTGGCCTATGGCTGGCGACAAGAGAAACTCGCCGAAAATGCCCAGCAAATCAGCAATCTGGGCAAGGAAATGTACGATCGCACCCAAACCCTGATTACCCATGTGGCGAAACTACGCCGAGGGCTAGACAGCAGTGTGGATGCCTTCAATAAAGTCGTCGGTTCCCTGGAGTCGCGAGTGCTGGTCACCGCCCGCAAGTTCAAAGACTTGGGTGCCGCCGCTGGCGACGAACTAGAATCCGTCGAGACACTGGACAAGACGCCGCGATCGCTGGCCCAAACTATCTCGACTGCCCCCGATGAAGATGGTTGACTAGGCCAAGCCGCAGCACTTGCCTGCTAGACTCGAAATTCTATTTGCACAACGCCCATGATGCCTGGAGGCCAGCCACCGATGAGCTATTGATGGGGGCATTTGCCGCCCATCGCATCGAGACGCCGAGAGCCTATGATGTTTTCGCTGCCGCGCGATCGCCCCCAATTCATCCTGCTGTTTTTGGATGGGGTGGGGTTGGGCGATCGCCATCCGGATAATCCCCTAGCCCACCCCGAGCACACCCCTTTTCTGAGCCAGTTGCTCGGGGGGCCGCTAGTGCGCGGTTTGTCCGTGGCTCAACCGTCTGTATCCGCAACCCCCATCGACGCCTGCTTAGGGATTCCTGGCTTGCCGCAAAGTGCCACAGGCCAAACGACTCTTTACACAGGCATTAATGCCGCCCAGTTTCGGGGACGACACCAGTCTGGCTTTGCCAATGGTTCCCTGCGCCAGGTGATTGCCGCCCACAGTTTATTCCGGCAGGTGATGGAGTTAGGCGGCACCGCGACTCTAGCAAACCTGTACTCTCCCGCCTATTTTGAAGCGATCGCTCAACGTCGTATTCGCTATGCCGTCGGGACTCTGGTAAATCTCACCGCCCAGCTCCCCTTTCGCATGCAAAGCGAGTATGAGCAGGGGCAGGCCATTTTTTGGGACATCACCGGAGACCTGGCCCATGCCCGTGGTGTTGCCGCCCCGGCGATCTCGGCCCAGGAAGCGGGACAGCGATTGGCTCGTTTGGGAGCGCATCATACCTTCACGCTCTTTGAATGTTTTTTGCCGGACTATGCGGGACATCGACAGGATAAAGTTGCAGCGATCGCCGTCCTCAATCGGGTCGATCAGTTTGTGGAAAACATTGTGGAAAACCTGCCTTCGAACGTCACCCTGATCATCTCCAGTGACCACGGCAACGTCGAAGATATATCCACTAAACGACATACGCTGAATCCAGTCCCTTTGATCGCGATCGGTACCCAGGCACAGCATTTTTATCCCGTCAAAGACCTAACTGGTATCGCCGCTGTAATCTTGCAATCTCTCAAAACTCCAGCTGAGTAATCCGCCATTCTCTGACATCAGAGCATCTAATAATTAGCATAAGCATGTTGTCGGCAATCTGACTCGACTCTCAGTATTACCAGCACATTGATTTGGGCGTTAAAAATACTGAGAGCACGATCATTGATCTGAAGACGTAATCACGCTGCAGTGTCAAATAAAGTGTCCAGATATGTGCGTGAAGTTGCGCTATCACGTCTGCCATTCTGTAACAGGAACAGAGAAATAGCTGCTGAAAATACACGATCCTGATCCCAGTCTGGATGCTTTTCCAGGAAAACAGCTAAGGAGTTGTGCAAATCTTCGGGTATTTCGGAAAGCATACTAACGCGACGATACATCTTATAACTCCTAATTATCAAAAACAAGTATTTCTTGAAAACGAAAAATTTGCTAGCACTATTTGAACAGCGAAAGACGATCGCTGTCATTAACCTGTGTTGTAGATGTCCCAAAAAACTTTTGCAATGCACTCCTAGAATCCTTCTCGAATTCTTCGAGCTGCATCATCAAACTATCGATCTCAACCCACTCAGAGAGCCCAGGTATCTCTGCAATGTAGGTGAACTGCCAGGCGTGTATTTGCTAGTCGCTACATTGTGCGCCAAGAGGGGGTAGGAGTGTCAACGAAACATTTGTATTGCTGGAGCTTTTGTTTTTCTTAAGGTTTACCAAGTCAAGCGACTTTGCTCAGTTTTTTGAAGAATTTTGAGCGGGATCAAACTGCTGTTCATGCCGAACAAGGTTGTGGAAAACTTTAGGGGATTTCGCCAAGCCGTCGACTGAACTCAAGGATGCCGGAAGACGGCTTGTGGAAAAATAGTCCATTCTGGGGAAAAGTCAGTTTTTATTGTGGAAATCATGTTGCCAATCTCCCTGCTGTCAATTTTTTTGAGCTCGCTGGCCAAAAAAAAAACAATGTAAAGTTTTGTTGATGCGGGGGGCGATCGCTGGCTGCACTGCTGTGAGCACGGATCCAGAATTCTGCCTGGAACCCTGTTATAAAGCGAGTTTAGCCAATCCAAGGTATTGAATTTTGTCAGGGGTGATCTCAAATCGGCACGGCAAAATTTCCAGGCCCGCAGCATAAGCTTGTCGCAGCAGCTGACCATACTCTGGATCCGCATCGTCGCCTGGGGCAAATTCTGTGCAGTCACCACGATTGATGAAATACAGCATGACCGATCGCGCATCAGGCAGCAGCTGAGTCATCTCTCGCAGATGCTTTTGTCCACGGGTCGTGACGGTATCCGGAAATAAAGCCAACCGTTCTTTTGCCCAAGTTGTGTTTTTGACCTCAACGTAGATGGGGCGATCGCCCTCACCTTCCAGCAAAAAATCGATGCGACTTTTACCGTCCGTGCCATATTTCACTTCTGACCGCACCTTGCCGTAGTCACCCAGCTCAGCAAACAAGTGAGCTTCTAAGGCTGATTTGATCACGCGATTAGGCAAAGCCGTATTCGTCCCCACCCAGGTAGGTTCATTGTCCTGCACCTCAGTCAGTTCCCAGGTGTAGGCTAGCTTGCGTTTGGGATTATCACTTCGCGACACCATGACCCGGCTCCCCACGTGGCAAACGCCCGTCATCGGGCCAGTATTGGGGCAGTGAGCAGTAATGATTTCGCCGCTCTCTAATTCAATATCAGCCAGGAATCGTTTGTAGCGCTTGAGTAACTTGCCTGGATAAAGTGGCGGAAAAGCATAAGACCAATTCGATGACATTAGCGTGACGATATTAAGTTCTGGTGTGCTGTAGCTAGGGGAGCGTGCCTGCCTCAGCAAAGCCAGTGGCGGCCCTGCGGGCGCATCCATCCTCCCATCGTTGGGATGGAGACATGCTGAGACATTGACAACTCATCCAGTAGGGCGCATGTGATCCGGGCTCACCCTGTCCCCCGCCTATCAGAATCTCATGAGTCTGTGCGCTTCGTCTCTCGTCACTTATGCATGCCATCGAAATTGGGTCGACAAATATTGTGTTGCAGAATGGTGACCCTGACTCATGAGCCTCGGTCCCATCCCCCAGGTTTTGTCAGGTGGCATAAATTGAGACAGGTCAGAGTGGCTCACTGGCCTTGGTTGACTCAAGCCTCGTTGGGTCGCTGGGGCGAATGACGAAATCTTCATGCTCCCAGTTTCAGGCTGTGTGATCACCGGAAATTGTCTGAAAATTGCCACTTGCAGGCACTATGCAGCTTGCTGGTTTGTCACATCGACAGCCATGTCTACTCCACAAACTCCGTTACATTAGATCGATGCATCTTTGTAGTGCATCGTTCTGCTCATGGTATGGCGATCGCGCTCAAAGCTTCAAGCTAGCTCTTAAATTCTCTCTGAATTGGAAAACAGCAACCAACTTGCTATGATAAGCCGGACGTTTTGTCTCAGTGTGAAAAGCTCACGTGCTATCCATGATGATGATATTTAACAGTGCCAACCACACCCGGTTAGCTGAAATGTAAGTTCCAAATTTATGTAATAAAGTATCGGTATTGGCCAGGTTGGATGTTGTCGAAAACGGATATCAAGGCGCTGAATCAGTCCATCAATAACTTGTCTGTTTTTGTGAAATCTAGTCTGGAATTTGTCTAAAATAATTTTTTCCCATGATTTGAGCTTTGAGTTTAAAGCAGATCAACCTTGTATAGCCATCAGGTATTCAAACATAGTCAATAAGAACTTGAAGCAGGGTAGTTTTACTAGGATAAGGTATGAAACTTTCGGTCGTTCTTGCCGTCTACAATGCGGAAGACACCATCAGCGAGCAATTAGAAGCACTTGCCCGACAAACTTGGGATGAGCCGTGGGAATTGATCGTCGCCAACAATGGTTCTAAAGATCAGACTCAGGCAATAGTTGAGAGTTTTTCTTCAAAAATTGCGAATCTGAAAATTATTGACGCATCTCAACGTAAGGGGGCCTCATACGCTAGAAATAAAGGAGTTGAGGTAGCCCAAGCAAGCATGATCGCCTTTTGCGACGCCGATGATATTGTGCGCGATAACTGGATCGCTGAAATTGCGGCGGCAATCGAGCAGCATGGATTTGTTTGTGGCCCCATGAGCATTGCTGCTTTGAACCCTGGATGGCGTATTCAAGAACCGATCGGAGTAAGAGTCGGTGACGAACTATTTCACGCCAGCGATTTATCGGATCACTATTTCCCGCCATTCCCTAAGGATGGAGGATATTTTAGAAATGGAGGAACATGCAATATGGGAATCCTAAAATCGATTCACCAGGATATTGGTGGATTTGATGAAGAATTTCTGAGATATCAGGATGGCGATTACTGTATTCGAGCGCAGCTCAAAGGCTATAAGCTGCATTTTGCACCTCAGGCTATTGTGGAATATCGGTATAGATTGAGTCTGCGTGACACTTTTTCCCAATTTCGTGATTGGGGAAAATGGGTTATGTTAATTCCTAGAAAGTACGGGCCACCTACAAGTCTCAGAAAGAAAATAAGTTACGTTTTTGGCGGTTGGTGGTCTTTGCCTCTAGAAATCATAAAAGTTCGGAGCAGAGCCGGATTATTTGCACTTATTACAGGTTTTGCCATTCGATTAGGGCAATCGCAAGGCTGTATTGAGTTTATGGTGTTGCCAGATATACAAGACTGGTTCGCGGCTAAGTTTGGCAACAGTGGACAGGCAGAAGGTGCGGTCAATCAAGACCCGAAGGCAAGGCTGGATTAGACGGAACTGCAATCACTCACTCGCCAGGTATCGCAAGCGACTGCCTTCAAAGTGCCAAATTTAAGGCGTGGTTGGCTAAAATTTTTGACTTATCTGGATGATCGATCCGACTGACGAATTGTTGTCGCATCTGACCTTTAAGATTACCCACGTGCGCTACGGCAGAGTCTCTGACTACCCTACGGAGGCTGGTCATGGTTTCTCAAGAGAGTTATTTATTAAACCAAGTCCAATTTGAAAACTGGAGTTTTGCATATTCGGGAAAACCTCCCTGCTGAATCTGGATGAGGTTTAATTTTGGTCATTGACGTTGTTGCTCCAATCCGAAGCATTGGCGTAGTTATGCTGGATTGACTTGTGCTTAGAAGCAACAACGTCAGTGAATTGTCAACGATGTCAAACTCAGGTTGGTTTTTAGCGCGATCGCCCTACTCACCCAAAGTGTGGTGGAGATGGCGTTATTGATCCCGATGCTCTCGACTACCGTTACAAATACCAACTTCGACTCCGTTCAGCTCGTGTCTCCTGAGCGAAGTCATTGGCGAGCCTGCCCCGAGGGCATAGGGAAAATCTGCAGTCTGATTTCAGAGGATGGGTGTTATTCTGCCTCAACGTTTAGTCGTCGAGTATCGATGACGATGCCGTCTTCTCTGACAATTACGGCTGAAATCCAACGTTGATCAGGCTTTTCAGGAGCTGTACCAATTTTGAACAAGCCGCCAGCGGCCAAGGATTCGAGGTTGACGGGGCGCGGGGCCAAAAAATCGGTGGCCGTGACGCCTTCATCAAAAGCGAGGCCCAACAAGAGGCGATCGCCCAGCGGTGTGCTGACGATCGCGTCATAAGCAAATTGGCTGCCGGGAGTGACGGTCTGAGGCAGTTGAACCATGATTTCTGGGGGCATCACACCTGAAATCAACTGGTTTTCCTCTGACAAAATTGCTTGGGATGCGAGTTGACCATTTTCGTAGCGCTGCTGCGATCGCACTGTAGCAGTCAAAGTCATGGCCCGGCCCGCGATCATGCGCGTACCCTCGACGGTGGTCAGCGTTTCGGCGACGAATGCTGTGCCCTCACGCTCCCAAGCCAAGAGTTCGACATCATAGGTCAGGTCAGTGTGTTGTTCCCAAAAGCTGCCGAGCGTCGTCTCGTATTGGTCACGGGTAAAGCCGTCTGGACCGATAAAGTCAGGGCTGTAAAGGGTCATTAACTGCGCCAAATCTTGATCGTTAGCGGCAGTTTCGATCGCGGTAATGGCATCCACTAACTCGGCGGGGGCTGTTTCTGGGGAGGCGGCTTGGGCCGGGACACCGATCACTCCGCCCATCATGACGCTCGCGCCAGCGACAACCATCAAAGTTTTGCAACAGCTCACCATCGACAACTCTCGGCTACGGATTTACTTCTGCTACCTAACATAGCGTGGAAATTGCGAGTCCAGACGATTAACGCTGTTGCCCTGACCCCGCAGCCAATTCATGACTCTGAAAAGCGCCATGCTTGGTGGGGCCAGGTGTTGTCAACGTTGGCATCGAGGGTTAAAGCAATACCTCGGACTGTTGCAGATCGCCGCTACAGCCAGACGCAACTATATAGTTCAGCCAGTCGCGACCCGGTCTCAGATCGCAGTTCCTAGCTGTTCGAGTTGGCAGTCTCACGAACCTCTACAGAAGCTCAGGCGGACGATTTTCCCGTAGCAGCTAGCGAATGGAGTGTGGAGGGAACCTGGCTGCCGCTATTGCGACAGCCAAGGTTTGAGTGGCGATGAGCGGGGATCTAGACGCCTCTCTGAAGCATTATTCAGCGACGCTGAAATGCTCTTTGAGCCTGCTTTCCTGCTCTTTTGTCAAATTGGATTGAATGAGTTCAGGACCAAAAGATTTGACGGCATCTTCAACTTTGTCGAGGGTGACACTTTCAGTCAGCAAAAACAGGGCCGATGTGCCTTCGGTGACTTTGTCGCGCACCTCTTTGATGAAGTCATCGTTGATGCCATAGTCCCGAAAATGACCGGACAATGCGCCAGTGATGGCACCCACGGCAGCACCAAATAAGGGCACAAAGAAAATTAACCCAAACAACATGCCCCAAAACGCGCCATCCAACGCGCCTAAGCTGGTGAGCGGTAAGGCTTGCTTGGTCTTGGGCTTTTTCTTGCCTTCGACCCAAGTCACGATCGCTGCGTCCTTGATGGTGATCAAATGCTGCTTTTGTAAATCAGCGAGCGTAGTCAAAACGCTCTCAGCCCCGGTTGGACTGGCAAATTTCCAAACTGTTAAATCAGCCATAGTGCTCGATATCCTTTCGTAATTGACTACAAAGGTTGGTTATGGTTAGCCGTTGTACTCGGCTGGGCTGGACCCATAACAGTAAACCGTATCTTTGCCTGTGGACTTTAAGAACTGCATAAAAAATTAAGCGGCGATCGCCATTTTGGCCTCAGTTTTAGCGATCACTGGCCGCTGCACCTCTCATGGCAGCAGCGTCACGATGGTCACTAAACGAAAATCGCAATAATGATGTTGCGTTTGTGATCTGGATGAGCGGTCAGTGCCTATATTTTGAGGAGACCATTTCGTATCGGTTGCGCGACTGAGCGCAGAGCAGGCAGACTATGGAATTTCGAGAGGCGTCAGCTCAAGTTTTGAAGTGGTTTTCTCAACGACGGGAAAAAGCGCTCAACACTGCCTACGAGGGCGCCCTGACGATCCGAAAACTGGAAGATGAGCTGTTTGCCGGACAAAAAATCGGGCCGAGTGCTGACAAAAGTAAGACGGTCGTTGATTATGCCTGTAGTCTGCGCGATCGCCAACTGCTCAAAATTCGGGTCAGTCTCACTCAGTTCAAGGCCAACAGCTTTTGGTTCGACGCTCAAGACGCCCCTTCAGAACCGCCAGATGCCCCTGATCCAGACCCGGTAACACCGCCAGCTCAGGTGACTGAGTCGTCCGAGCGTCAACCCATTCTCACCAAGCTGGAATTTATTGAGTCGGTGATTGCGAAATATCGAGGGGAAGGTAATTTAGCGGCGTTCTTCACGGGGGATGAGGCGCTCATGCCGCCCCAAGAGAAGGTGGAGACGCGCCCGGCCCGCGATCGCACCCTCGACATACCGGCATTAGAAATGGACAGTGAGCGCCAGCGCGAGCAACTGCTGCCTCGGTTGCGCTCCTCCAGCAAAGAATCGACGGCGGAATACGAACAGCAGATTATTGACACCTTACGGCTCCAGCGCAAACAAGCTCAGGTCGCGGTGCGCTGGTTGGCGGTGCTGCTCATCGTGCCACTATCGGTGCAGATTTTGACGAAAAATCTGATTTTTGAGCCGCTGTTGGGAACGTATAGCGATCGCAACCCCACCGAAATCCAGCTCAACGAAGAAATTCGCGATGAGTTTGCCCGCGACTATCTGTTTGCCAAAGAAAAGCTAGAGGTCGCGACCCTGCTCGGCTACCACGACAACATGGACGAGGAACAGCGCACCGAATATTTGCAAGAGGCGGCGTTTGATCTGTGGCGCGAAGCCCGAGAAGAGGAACTGAACGGTTTAAAGAACCTGCTAGCGGACTTGATGGCCTTTTTATCGGTAGTGGTTCTGTTACTCATTGGCAGACGCCAGGTGGCGTTGATCCGCACGGTCGCCAATCGCACGTTTCTGAGCCTGCGCGATCCGGTCAAGGTATTTCTGTTCATTTTGGTTACCGATATTTTTGTCGGCTTCCACTCGGCGGAAGGCTGGGAAGTGATTTTGGTCGCCACGTTCCAACACTTTGGCGTGCCAGAAAATCAGTTTTTCATCAACGGGTTCATCGCCACCGTGCCCGTGATTATCGATGCCTGCATTAAGTTTTGGATCTTCAACTTCCTGACTCGTTACTCACCCGCCACTTCCGCGATTTACGAGCGCATGAACACTTAGGGGGTATCGAGTGTCTTGGCAGTAATGAGTCGCTCTATATCGGGCAGCAGCGATGGCAGATCTTGGGTGACGACGGCCCACACAATCTCGACATCAATCTCAAAATAGGGTGGACTAGACGATTGCGCATACCGATAATCTCTTGCCACGGGAGGTGAGCAGCCTGAGCACGACAATTACTCGACAGCTGATTGGCAGCTTCTCCGATAATTTCGATATCTTTGACCACGGCTAGTAGTACGAGGCGGTTTGCTTCCAGGTCTTGGCAGTCATGGCCATCGAGGAAAGCGATCGCTTCTTGCGCGGCGTCTCGCATATGTTTTAAGCGAGTCACATCATCGAGCATGTTCGTACAAGGGCACAGCCTCTGTTAGCACGCGATCGCGAAAATAGTGACTCAACTCATTGGGTGTGCGGAGATCTACAGGGCGCTGGTCAAACAGGTCAGAGAGTTCTTGGGCCATCCGCACAATGGCTAGACCTGGAGTTTGCCCAGGCTCGAACTCGACCAAGACATCGACATCGCTCTGCGGGGAAAAGTCGTCGCGCAGCACAGAGCCAAACAAGGACAACTTGCGAATGGCATTGTGTTGACAGAATCTTGCAATCTTGGGTCGTGAAATTGGAATGGGCAAGCGGTGGTCAATCATACAGCCACACGTCAGGATAATCAGCAATGCCGCCACTAAAATCTTATCGCAACTGTTTTGCAGTCCTGATTTAGCTGTTGGTGTCTGGATGGGATACAACCCGAGGATAATTTTGCTAACGCTGCTCACGGGCCAAATACTTCGGCACAATGAAGAGCGATCGCCCCAACGGAGCCACGCCCCATGTCTGATGCTGTCGCGAAGCTGAATTATCCTCAAACTACCACTGTCGACCAAGTCGATACCTACTTTGGCACGGCGGTGCCTGACCCCTATCGCTGGCTGGAGGACGATCGCTCTGACGAAACGGCGGCCTGGGTAGCAGCGCAAAACGAAGTGACCTTTGGCTATTTAGAGCAGATTCCCTATCGCGGGGCGATTAAAGAGCGGTTGCTCAAAATCATGGACTATCCGCGCTATTCGGCTCCGGAGAAGCGGGGCGATCGCTTCTTTTTCTTTAAAAACGACGGCTTGCAAGAGCAGAGCGTGGTCTACGTGCAAGATGGGCTGGGGGGAGAGCCCCGGTTGTTGCTGGATCCCAACACCTTTTCGGAAGACCAGACCACTACCTTGAGTGCCTTCAATCCCTCGAAGGATGGTAAGTACGCGGTGTATGGTCTGTCGGAAGGGAGTTCGGATTGGCAGAAGTACCGCATCTTGAATGTCGATACCGGGGAGTCGCTGCCGGAAATCCTGGATTGGGTGAAGGTCTCGTATCCGGCTTGGTGTGGCGATGGCTTCTTTTATGGTCGCTACGATGCCCCGACGGATGGCTCGGAATTATCGTCGCGCAACGAGTTTCACAAGGTTTACTATCACCGCTTGGGCACTGACCAGGCGGCGGATGAGCTGATTTACGAGGACCCGGAAAATCCCCTGCGCTTTCATTTTGTCGGGGCGACGGAGGATGAGCGGTTTTTGATTTTGTCGATCAGCGATCGCGGTCAAGCCAAACTGGGTAACGCGCTGTACATTAAGGATTTAGTCGCTGGGGAAACGGAGTTCTCGCCGCTGATCGAGACGATTACCGACGAGAGTCACAACATTGTGGATAATCTGGGCGATCGCCTCTTGATGACCACCAACCAAGATGCCCCCAACCGCAAACTCGTCCTGGTGGATCCCAAAAATCCGGTTCCCGAGCACTGGCAAACCATCATTCCTGAGCAACCGGAACCGCTACGCAGCGTCAGTTTAGTCGGCGGCAAGCTCTTTGCCACGTACCTGAGGGATGTCACCTCGCGCGTTTACGTCTATGCTCCCGACGGCACGCTGGAACGCGAGATTGCGCTGCCGGGCCTCGGCACCGTGGGCGGTTTTGATGGCGAGCCGGAAGACGAGTTTACGTTTTACGTCTTCACCTCCCACACGACCCCGCCGACGATTTATCGCTACGACATTGCGACAGGGAAATCCACCGTGTTTCGAGCGCCGGAAATCGCCTTCGACGCCAGCCAGTACGAGACTCGTCAGGTGTTTTATCCCAGTGCGGATGGTACCCAGATTCCCATGTTTTTGATTCACAAGAAGGGGCTGGACTTTAACGGCGAAACCCCGACCTACCTGTACGCCTATGGCGGCTTCAATATTTCTCTGGTGCCGTCGTTTCGCGCCGCTCACATCGCGTTGTTGGAACAGGGGATGCTGGTGGCGATCGCCAACATTCGCGGTGGCGGCGAATACGGTCGCGCCTGGCACGAGGCGGCCATTCGGGAAAAGCGACCCACCGCCTTTCAGGACTTCATCGCGGCGGCGGAATACCTGATTCACGAGGGGTATACGAATGCTGACAAGCTGGCGATCGAGGGGCGATCGAACGGGGGCTTGCTGATGGGCGCGGTAATGAACCTGCGGCCCGACCTGTTTCGGGTGGCGCTGCCCGGCGTCGGGGTGATGGACATGCTGCGGTTCCACAAATTCACCATTGGCTGGAACTGGAGCGCTGAATATGGCAACAGCGACAACGAGGCGGATTTTGCCTACCTCTACGACTACTCGCCGCTGCACAATATTCGCGACGACGTGCCCTATCCGGCGACGTTGATTGTGACGGCGGACCATGACGATCGCGTCGTCCCTGCCCACTCTTTCAAGTACGCTGCCACCTTGCAGGCGCGCCACAGCGGCCCGCATCCGACGCTGATCCGCATTGGGGTGAAATCCGGCCACGGGGCAAGCAGTTTGACCAAGGGCATCGAAGAAACAGCGGATACCTATGCGTTCATGTTCCACGAACTGGGGGTGGAGCCGACTTTTTAAGATGAGTGGCGGGGCTTTCCTTGGCAGGAGGGGACGGGTCCCTGTCGGCTCCACCAATACAGTAAGGATTAGATCAAGGGGCCCGTCCCCTGTGTCGGCCCTATGTCGGCGATCGCATTAATACAGCCAGGGGATGAATTTGCTGACCCGCTGCTGGTAATCGGCATATTCGGGAAAGCGATCGCGCAGCCACGCTTCTTCCTTGCGGGCTTTGAGATCCAGAACGACGAAGAGCAAGACGGTGGCGGCAGCATGGGGCAGGCTGAGGGTCCACAGGCTGTAGGCGGCGGTGGCAAAAATCAGACCGCTATAGAGGCAGTGTCGCACCCAGCCGTAAATGCCCGTTTGCACCAGACTGCTGTCTTCACGGGGATAGGGCAACGGGGTCAGGTTTTCGCCCAGGTCGAGCAGTCCTTTGCCCAGCAAAATGGCGGCAAAGAGGGCACAGCCGACGGCGATCGCTTCCCGGCCATACGTAACGACGACTGGCCAGTTGTCCCAGGCGGCGGGGTGCCATTGGGGCAACAGCGCAAAGCCCACCAGAATGAGCCCCTGCGCGAGTACCCAATATTCGCCACGGGTGCCTTTCCAACTCTCTTTGGAAAACCCCCAATCCGACAGTTTGCCCATGCTTGTGTCCTCCAATCGGTCTGGCCCATGGAATGCGAGAATCTAAATTTTCTCACATGCGCCTGGGTAGGCGAGGGGTCAAACGGCGACCAATTGAGCAATCAAGGGTTCGGTCCATGATTGCTGCTTGTCTTGCATCAGCAGGGCGAGATGGGGTTGCAAGCGATCGCGCTGGGCGGCATTCACCATATAGATATTGCGGGTTTGCTGGGTAAAGAGGCTCCCCGCTGCGAGGTCTTGATAGGTGCGGCTGGTGCGGGTGTCGCGGCTCAGCAATTCCCGTGTCGCCATATCGGGCAGCAAGCCGGGGGGCAAGTGCCCTTCGAGAATGGCGACAATGCGCGACTGACAGGCCGCAACGTTAATGCCCTGTTCTTCGAGCAGGTGCAAAATGCCATCCAGCGGCAGCGGCGCATCGGGAATGACCCGCATCATTTCGTGCAGCAAAAAGTAGTCGCTGTATTGGTGCCGGGGCATATCCAAAACCTGCGGATAGCGGCACAGATTGACTAACCCGTAGGCGACGCGGCTACAGGTTTGGGGCCGATTGCTGGGATAGGTGTCTTGAATGATGGTGGCATTGGGGAACTTTTGCCGGAGCCACTTGGCAATGGTGCTGAAGGAGGCATTCCCCCCGGTGCAGATTACCTGGTTGATGCCCTGGGAGGCGAGTCCCGTTTGGCTCAGCAGCGCGTTCACCTGTTGGTTAATGCGTTGAATATAGGGCACGAGCACCCGACTTTCGAGGTCGCGGCGCAGCACGCGCCAAGACTGATCGGCCAGTTCTAGTTGGTAGTGATTTTGATGCTGCAAAATCAATTTCAAATAGCGGGCGGCTTCGAGCAGGCTCTGTCCCAAAGGGGAAGATTCGAGGTGCTGGCGTAATTGCTGCCGGAGGCCCGCATCGGGCTCGGCCAGGCGGGGCAAGTCGATGCCATCGAGCTCTAAATCGGCCCAGTGGGCATTGGCGACTTCGGGCAAGGCGGCTTGCCAACCCCAACCGCGATTGGGCGATCGCCGACTGTTGGGGGTTAACGGTTGGCGACGCTCCGACGGGATCAGCAACTGGCAGATGATGTCTAAATCTAAGGCATCGCCACCGTAGGCCAAATTGCGGAGCTTCCAGTCTTCGCGGCTGACGGTATCGAGGGGTTGGGGCAAATCGACGATGCCCACCTCGGTGCAAGCGGCACCACTGCCAATCACGACGGTGCCCCCTTGCCAATGACACTGATACAGCGCTTGAGCAGGCCGATTGCTGGGGGGAGCGGGTTCGCTGGGGTCGGGTAACCCGGAGAGCAGGGCCGCGATCGCCTCTTCCACAAAGAAGACCTGATCGGCAGTCTCGACTAAGCCCGTCGTTAGGATGGCTTCTCGCACGTTGAAGCAATAGGTGTCTGACCAATGAGTCGGCAGGCCCATGACCACGCCTTGCAAGTTGGCCAACACGTCTGTGAGGGTATCGGCTTCGAGCCCGATCGCCGAGCAGTGCAGTCCGGCACTCTCGGGGTGGCTGACTAACTGTAATAGGGCCGTGACGGTCGAGAGCACCTGTTGCAGGGGCAGGGTCTCAGTGTCGGACCATTGCACCCCAGGAATCGCCATGCCGCTGCTGTCGTGGTGCGGTATGCCGACGCGCAAGAGCGGTCGCAAGGTATGCAACAGCCGTTGGTCTGGGTTGGCAGCGGGTTGTGACGTGGTGGCTGGCCCCACCGTGAGCAGCTCAAAGGGGGCCTCGCCAGCGAGGGTCGCGGTGGGCACTGTCGCCACCGTGGGAATGCGGAAGGTGGCAGCGGTCTCAGTGGGAGCGTCGATCGGTAGCCAACAGAGGGGATGGGCCGAGCCGCTGTGATGCTCCATCAGCACGGCGGACAGGCCACTGGTGCCCAGGTCAATGCCGAGAAACCACTCTTCAGCAGGGGCGGCGGGTTCTTCGTCGTCTGGCAGGGGCGTCTCAGGTTCGTCGCCCAAGGTAGCCAACCTGCCCGAAGAGGCAAATACGGTGTTGTCGGTGTCGGCGGTGAAATCAGTGGTTTCCGGCGCTGCTGGCGCTTCCGGCGTGGACTCTGGAGACTCGGCAGGGGTCGTTTCCCGCGCCGTGGGGAGAATTTCTTGGTCGGTCGTGAGGGCATCCAGATCGGCGATCGCCTCCGCTGACAAAAACTCGTCGTCAACTTCGGGGCGATCGACCGCCGCCCCCTCATCGTCAAAGGCAAACTGAAACGCCTCATCAGCGGCAATCTCCTCCGCCGGAATTTCTTCCATCGAGAGATCTAACGCCTCTAGAGTCTGGCTGAGTTCCTGCGCATCTGGACTCATTGCCTCAGGCGGCGGGACCTCTTCGGTTTCTGTAGAGGTGCGATCGGTGGCGGGCGCGGCGGGCTCGTCCGTGCGGGATGCGGCAGCTAAGTCTGTGTCGTCTGGCGGTGTATCGTCACTGGGAGACTCGGGCTCGGCTAGCTCAGCGGTGGCGGATCCGGTCTCATCAGCGTCCACTGACTCCGACAATTCGCGGTTGTCTGGCTCGTCGGTGCTGCCCACATCGACTACGTTCGCCTCAGGGGGAAACAGGGTCGCCAGTTCGTCATCGGTGAGGGGCGCATTAGCTGATTCCGGTGCCACCGCTAACTCAGCATCTGAGCTGGTTGTCGCTGTTGTCTCAGGCTCCGCGTCGGTTTCAGGGGCCTCGTCTGCGGCGAGCTCAGGCCATAGCGTTTCAACGAGGGAGGGAGGATCGGGTTGGGCGATCGCAAACCCGGTCTCGGCTGACCCGGTCAGCGTCAACTCCGACTCCGGGAGCATGGCTGGGGAGGTCAGGTCGGTTGCGGGTCGCTGGGTGGAGGCGGGAGAGACGGGGGTGCCTGGGTCGGGAATTGCCAGATTAGACAAATCCACCCCGGTGGAAAAAGGCAACGAAGTCGCGGCTACCATGCCCTGCCATGAGGTCAGCCGCCGCCCATAGTCGCGTTGTTGCTGACTGCTTGATGGAGCGTCGGCATCAGGCGCAAACCCCACAGCGGTGATTTCTGGCGCCCCGATCAACGCGCGATTAATCGCTGCGTCAGATGGCGCGGTGGCAAAGCTGAGCTGATAGCCATCGGCGATCGAGCCACTCACCGTGCTTTCGGGCTGTGGTAAGGAGGCGTCGATAGAGTCCGCAGATGGCGCGACGGGGAGGTCAGCGGCGACCGCCGAGTCTGGCAACGTCGCTAATGACTGCATCAGCGCTTCACTGGGGGCGTCAGAGACGATTTGCAAGCCGTCATCTGCGGTGGCGGTAATGCCTAAGCCCGATTCCCCTGATGCTGATGTGGCAGAGGTCGGACTCTCGCTAGGCGCGGTGGATTCAGGCGGGGCCGCCAGGTCATCGGTACCCTCGGCAAAGAGATCCTCTGCCATCATGGGCAATTCCGCATCTGCTGGAGAGTCGTCGGCTCCCAGTAAGTCAGCGTTATCGAAGGCTGCATCGGACTGGCGATCGCGAGGTTCGTCAATTGTCGGCAACACCAAATCAGGTGCGTCGCCGAATAAATCTTCGACGGATGAAGTGTCTACCGTTTCCGGACTGGTGGTAGGGAGCTCGGCCTCGGGTGCATCGCCCAAATCTGCGCCCAGATTGCCAAAATCCAAACTGTCATCTTCTGGTGGAGCACTCGTTTCATCAACGGTCGGCGACACCAAGTCAGGCGCGTCACCGAATAAATCTTCGACACTTGTGGTGTCTGTCGCCTCTGGACTGGTGCTAGGGAGCTCGGTCTCGGGTGCATCGCCCAAATCTGCGCCCAGATTGCCAAAATCCAAGCGATCGTCCTCTGGAGAAGCGCTGCTAGGGGCGTCGTCCAGCGTGTCACCCCAGGTTTCTAAAGAAACGTCATCGGCGATGGGAGCGATCTCGTCGGGGACATCCCCCAGCTCTAACGCATCAACCAGCTGATCAGGGGCGATCGCCTCCTCGGTTGAGGCGGTGGTCGTTTCGGCGGTCTCCCCAAACAGGTCAGCATCGAGGGTTAACGCGGGCTCGTTAGCTTCATCTGCGATCGCGGCCCCCAAGTCAAAGCCAATGTCATCCATCGTCAAAGAAGACTCCGTGACGGGGGGCACCGAATCTTCGGGTCCACTGGAAACAGCCGCAGCAAAATCTTCCAAAGTCGTGTTGGGGGCAGTTGCCTCAGGCGAGGCTGACGGCTCCGGCTCATCAAAAGCATTGTCGAGCGTAAAGTCGCGGTCACTGTCCGGCGCTGTATCGGGTTCTTCGGGATCACCAAAAGCATCGTCGAGCGTGAAGTCAGTGGCGTTATCGGCAGCGGGCGCACTCAAGTCGCCAACCTCTCCAAATACGTCATCCAGGGTCAAGTTTGGCGCGTCTTCAGCCACTTCACTGTCATCACCAAAAGCATTCTCTAAAGTGAAGCCAGAGGTGCTGTTCAGGTCTTCGGCGTCGCCAAAGGCATCCTCTAAGGTGAAGTTGGCGTCGCGATCGCCAGCGTCATCTGCCTCGCCGAAAGCATCGTCGAGGGTGAAGCCAGATTCATCATCACTGGGCGAGTCTAAAAAGGCTGTAGTCGCAGACGATTCCTCGACCCCAAAAGCGTCGTCGAGGGTGAAACTAGTGTCGTTATCGTCATCGCTTGCTTCGGCTTCGGCCCCGCCGAAAGCATCGTCGAGGGTAAAGCCAGATTCATCATCACTGGGCGAGTCTAAAAAGGCCGTAGTTGCAGACGATTCCTCGACCCCAAAAGCGTCGTCGAGGGTAAAACTAGTGTCTTCATCGTCTACGTCTGATTCGGCTTCGCCGAAGGCATCGTCGAGGGTGAAGCTGGAGTCTTGCTCTTGGGGTATTTCGGGGTCACCAAACGCATCGTCGAGGGTGAGATCGGTATCGCGATCGCTCGTTTCATCTTCCAACTCGGAGTCCGATGGGGGACGGTCGGTGGCCGCGCCAAATAATGTGGACAGGGTGGCCGCGACTGATTCTGGAGCGGCGGGAAAATCCGCTGGGTCAGAGGTGTCGTCACCGCTCTCCTCGAAGTCCTCATCGCTGAGTTCCTCATCTGCCTCATCAAAGAAACTGTCGAGAGACAGGGACTCAGCGTCAGCTGGCGGCTCGGTCACCGCTGATGGGGCGGCGCTGCTAGGGCTAGGACTGCTAAAAAAATCCTCTAGTGAAGCCTCCGTATCGGTGGTATCGGCATCTGTGGCTGGTGTGTCGGATAAGTCCAGGAAGTCATCTGACGGCTGGGACGCCTCTGGGCGATCGCGGGGTCTCCCCGTCCCCAGGGTCGGTTCGTCAAACAGCTCCAATTCGTCTAAATCGAGGCGCGGCAGAATATCGTCTTCGCTGTCATCGGCTTCTGATCCCTCGTCCTCTGCGAGTGCGTCGCTGGTGGCGTCTAACTCAAATGTCATCGGGCTGTCGTCAGTCGCTGCGTCGTCGTCCGCTGCCGCGATTTCGGCATCACTAACACGGTCGGAGGGTGGGGCCGTGGGGGTGTCGCTCAGACTTTCGGCGATGGAGAGGCTGTCCGCGATCGCGGGCAAGTCTTCATCACGCCATTCAAGCGCGTCTGACTCGGCGCTCATGTCCGACTCGTCAAATAATTGCGTCAATTCCAGCTCAGCATCGGCCTCAAGGTCTGCATCATCCGTCGGCTCCTGGGGGATCTCGATCGGCAAGTCGTCCTCTGTTGGGGATGTGAGCGCCTCAGCGATCGCTGTCGGCTCTCCGACCTCGTCAATGCTTGGCCGACTGGCCGCTGTGGGCGTAGCATCAGCTTCCATATCCTCTGAAGATGGGGATGCGGCCCCATCGTCAAATAACTCAGCGAATAATGCTTCCTCATCTGCTTCTAGCTGATCGGCATCCTCATCGGTCTCCTCATCCATCTCTAAGGCGGTGAAGTCCAAGGATGATGCCTCGACCTCATCGAGCGTGGGCTCGGCGGGCGGTGCCGCGTCGAGCTCGTCTAGCCCTGAGGCTGGACGCTCTGGCTCGACCACATCTTGAGCAAAATCATCCAGCTCCAAAGCATCGCTAAGGCGGGGGGCGGCCAGCTTTTCATCCGGTGTGCTGCCTTCTAGTCGCGATAAGTCGCTCGACAACATGCCAAAGGTGTCGTCGTCTAAGTCGAGGTCTACCTGCGGTCGCGCAACTTCCCGTTCCGTGTCCAAGAGGTTTTCGTCGGGGGAAGCGGGGATGAACGTATCGGCGGTTTCATCAAAGGTGGCAAAGGGATCCGGTTGGCGCTGTTGCTCTGAGTCCGGCAACAGTTCCGTAAGAGAAGTGATGGTGTCGCTGGGTGTGACGCCAGCCCTGGCCTCTGGCGATAGCTCGGCAGCTAGCTCTGGGCCGAGTAACGCTTCCAGGGGCGGTTCCGGTTCGTCTGGGGTGCTTTCCGAGATTGCAATATCGTCGCTGGGCTCGGATGCCTCTAATAAGAAATCGAGATCTAATGATGTGTCGTTCGTCTCGGGCAAGGGAGATGGATCCGCGATCGCGGGTTCCATGACTGCCTCTGGGGGGCTGACGTCAAACGCGGATGTATCAGCCTGCCGCAATTGCTCATCCACCGTCGCTTCTACGTCATCACTCCCTGTTGCCGCAGCAGCCTCGGGCGCTGCTGTCATCCCAAATAGGTTGTCATACAGCGCGTCAATTTCTTCGGTATAAGCGACGGTGGGCTCATCGTCGGCAATCTCTTCTGATGTCGTGCCACTGGTGGGCTGGCCCATTACCGCCTCCCAAGCAATCGGCTCAGTTTGGAGAATGGTTTTTTCCTCATCGCGATCGCCCTCTAGCTCCGACCACGCCTCGTCTTCCTCTTCGTCTGACCAGTCTTCAAACTCTTCATCGAGCTGAAACAACGTGACTTCTTCATCCAGCGCCAAGTCATCATCCCCATCAAATTCGCTGAGATCGTCTAACTCAACGTCGTCCAAATCAACGACCGCGTCCATCAAGTCATTCGGGGCGTCGGTTTCAGAGTCCTCCATGACATCCATCGAGTCATCGATGTCTCCCCGGAGCCGCGCCAGTTCTTGCTGACTGGCAAGCTGCTCGGCCAGGGCACTGCCTTCTTCTTGCAGCTGTTCAGCAAGATGGTTGATAAATGTGCGAAAAATAAATTCTCCCTGTTGACCTAGCCCATGCATGGCATCCAGGCCCTGGTTCAGTGTGTCGCAATAGCTTTGGATGCTTTGGTCGAGGGACTCAAACACGGCCCGCAAATTGGCATCAAGCTTGAGCAACATGCCATCGGTTTGTGATTGAATTTGGCGCAACTGCTCAAGGCGCTGCTGGGGGCTCAGCTGTGGTAGCGGCTCGGCCCCGGCCAGCAAATTTTGTTCTGGCGGGATACCGGAGAGCAGAAAATCGTCTGAGCCATGGCTGGGCAAAGCCTGGAGCTTGGGGGTTAAGTCAGCGATGAGGGACGATCGCAGCTGGGTCACGATTTCATTGACCCAATCGGGGCTCGGCTGCTGCGCGGCGGCGGCTCGTTGTAAGCGTTCCTGTTCGAGTTGCCGGACTTCGTTTTTGAGGGTTTCGCGCTGCTGCTGTAGGGCAATCACTTCACTGGTTAGCGGTTGCACCATCTGCGCCCGCAAATACTGCATCTCTTGCAAGAGTGCCTGCAATACTTGCTGACTATCGGCAGCATCATACCCCGCGCCGGGATCCGAGGAGGTTGCAGTGGGGGCGATCGCCTGCCCCTGACTCGCCACCAACCCCCAACCGGCACCGTCCGGCGTCGACTGCAATTCCTTCAGATAATTCAGCGCCTGCCCCATGACGCGACGCTGCTCACTGACTTCGCCCGATCCCATCCACGGCAACTTAGGCGCTGCCCGGCCCAGCAGCGCTTCAATTTCAGTAATCAGTGCTTGTAGTTGCCCTTGTTGCGAAGCCACCGCGAACTCCTAAAAACCGACTGACTCAATCGCCCTCAAGCTCATCGAGGGTATGCCTTGGTCACAGGCTCGCCGGACGCTGCGCCCTGAAATGGGGGCCAGTATCTGCGGCAATTGCTCACTAGCATACTCATGACGTGAGTTTTCCCTCCAAAAACCCTGGTGGTTTGCCCAAAGTGTAGGACAGTCAGCCGAAATCTGTGAGGAATTGTTATGGCTCAGCAATGAATTCTTCGCAATTGCCGAATTCTGTCTTGGCTATCGCAGTTGTGTGATGGGGGCGCCCGGGCTCGATGGCCCTATGAGGTGATGACGCATTGATGGTGGGAGTGATCTTTTAGAAGGACTGTGGGACAATACTTTTCCGAGCGTCAGTAGTATCAATTTTGGTCTATGGAGTGCATTGATGAGGGCGATCGCCGCTCGCAGTTGAGTCCAACTTGGCATCAAAGCATCTTGCACGACAGGTCAAACTCGAATCCGCATTGTCTCGACCAAGCCAGGAGTTTGGATGAAAGTCGTGTCACTTTATCGTAGATAGTCAAAGTTCATGGATAGCAGCCGCTATGGATCCCGCGACTATGATGCTGAGGGCTCAGCGCTCAGCACTACCCCATTTTTTGCTGGCTTGCCCGAAGCCGCTGTGCAACAGGCCACGGCACAGGCGGTAACACGTCGTCATCCGGCTAATCAAGTCCTGTTGCTAGAAAATGATTGGGGCAGTTCTGTCTACTTTATTTTGGATGGCTGGGTCAAAATCCGCACTTATAACTTAGACGGTAAGGAAATCACTCTCAACATTTTGGGTAAGGGGGAATTGTTTGGGGAAATGGCTCCCCTGGATGAGGTGCCCCGATCAACAGATGTGATGACCCTGGTGCCAACCGTCATTTGCAATCTCCCGGCCCAAGATTTTGTGCAGCTGATTCAGACGGAGCCGCAAGCAGGAATTCGACTCTCGCAATTGATGGCGCGACGGTTGCGGCAGGTCAATCGGCGGCTACGTTTGCGCGAATCAGACAGCACCTCGCGCGTGATCGACATTTTGTTGTTCTTGGCCGATGGTCAGGGGGTGGTATCGGCTGAGGGGACCGAAATCCCGAACTTGCCCCATCGTGAGCTCAGTAGCCTCAGTGGCCTGGCCCGAGAAACCGTCACTCGGGTATTGAATAAGCTAGAAAAGAAAGACCTGTTAAAACGCGATCGCGATATCATGCGTATCCCTGATATCGTGGCCCTGGAAAAGCTCTTGGTGTAACTGTTTGGCATGGCTGAGTCGGCTTCAGACGCAACTCCCGATCCCACAAATCCCCAATGGGGCGACACCGCGCCGCCGTCGCATCCCGATGAGTTTGAGGCGGTCGAATCTTACCTGGACTATCGACCTGGGGCAATTGTGGAAAGCGATCGCCCGCTGCGGCGGCCCACCGTGGGGCCTGCGGCCATGGTTGAAACGGCATTCCTCGCCAGTGCCGCTAGTCTGATTTGGTTGGTCAATGCCTACTTTCCGCCGGGGCCACTGCTGCGGATTGTCTTTCCCCTGCCGATCGCGCTGGTGTATTTACGCTGGGGTAACCGAGCTGCCTGGATGGGCGCGCTGGTGTCCACCATGCTGCTGGCGGTGCTGATGGGGCCGCCTCGCAGCTTGCTCTACCTCATGCCCTATGGCCTCTTGGGGGTGCAGCTTGGGTGGCTCTGGTATCGCCGCGCCTCCTGGTATATCTCGATTGGCATCGGCACCCTGCTCAACAGCTTGGGCTTTTTTGTGCGGCTCTGGTTGTTGTCCCTCATGTTGGGCGAAGATCTCTGGGTGTATTTGATCAACCAGGCCACTCAAATGATTAACTGGGTACTCTCTCGCCTGGTGAGCTTTGGTCTATTATCAGTGGGCAGCCTGAGTCAATCCAACACGACTCTGGTACAGTTAGTCGCCTTATTAATTGTCATCGTGAGTTCTCTGGTCTATCTATTCACCGTGCATTTGGCGTCGTGGCTCTTGCTCGAACGTTTGGGCGAAAAAATGCCTTCGCCGCCGCCCTGGGTGCAGCGACTCCTCGAAACTTAGGGTGGTGCCCCATGAATCGCGTCTATACCCAGACCGTTCAAGGACAACGCTGGCTCCGGCGCTATCGTGGCCATCGTCCCCGACTGGCCTGTGTGCTGGGCTTTACCGAGACGGGATTGTTACCGGGTATCTCGGCCGCCGGAGCGACCCCCGACGATCGCCGCTTCACTGCGATCGCTGACGCTGAGTTTTTGTGGCAGGGCCTCAAAGAACCTTCCCAGTATCCTCTGCCACCGCTGGTTGAGGGCGTATCGCCGGTCCTGATTGCGCGAGCCATTGTGGCGACGCAGCTCATTCCCGTGATGATTTTTAACGCTGGGCTGCCCCTCGCGCCGTCAGTGCCCCATATTGATTTGCAGGGCCAGCCAGCAGCCTGCGTGAGTAGTGGTCAAGCTTTGCCACTCACCGTGGTTGAGCATCTGTTTCGGCAAGGACTCGCGTGGGGACACCATTTGGGCCAACTACCCGATGCGGACTACGTCATTTTGGGGGAATGTGTCGTGGGGGGCACCACGACGGCCTTATCTGTATTGTTAGGGCTAGACTTGCCCGTCAGCGACAAAATGGGCAGTAGCCACGTGACCTGCAACCATGCCCAAAAGCAGGCGATCGCCAACCAAGGACTCACCCATTGGCGGGCTGCTGTCACGGCGGCGACCATGGCGGCATCGCCTCTCGCTCTCGTCGCGGCTGTGGGTGACCCCATGCAAATCGTTGTGGCCGCGATGGCCATTGGCGCGAGCTGTCACGGTGGGGTGATGCTCGCCGGGGGCACACAGATGCTGGCCGTTTACGCCCTGGCGCGATCGCTTGTGCACACCTATCGGCTGTCGTGGCAGCCCGAGCGCATCGTGGTGGGCACCACCCGCTGGGTAGCCGAAGACCCCACTTGCGATACCGTCGGCGTGGCAGCACTGGTGGGCGAGGTGCCGTTGATTGCGACTGAGCTATCGTTTGCCACCTCGCGCTATGAGGCGCTGCAGCGCTACGAAGCCGGATTTGTGAAAGAGGGGGTCGCTGCTGGGGGTTGCGCGATCGCCGCCCACCTCTATCAGCACTGGCAACAGCCCCAACTGTTGCACATCATCGAAGCCCAATACGAGCAACTACAACAACAGCAGCACCCCGCGCCCGTCCCGTCTTGATCGCACCTGGACAGAACAGGTGGGCGTTGAAACCACTGCGTGTTACCTCCGTGGTTTCTTCCGATGACGTTACAAAAAACCACACACCCTCCAGCTAACTAGAGATAGAAGGTAGGCTTAGTGAACGAACGCAGGTTATGGGGGGGAAGCGAAATGTCAAACACCCAACCCGAATTACTCAAAATTGGCCAGGTCAGTTCCCAGAGTCAATTACCCGTCAAAACAATTCGTTTCTATGAAGAACGCGGCCTGATTCAAGCTGCCAAGCGAACGTCGGGAGGATTTCGCTTGTTTGCGCCATCTGTGCTGCCGCGTTTGAGTTTTATTCGCCAGTCGCAGGCGCTGGGGCTGAGTCTCAATGACATTCAAGATATTTTGGGCATTGCTGATTCGGGGCAGCGGCCTTGTCAAAACGTGCGCCACAAATTTCAAGAAAAGGTCGTCGAAATTGACGATCGCATTCAACAACTCCAAGCGTTGAAGCAGCAGCTACAAGTGCTGATTCGGGAAGCTGACCAGCGCCAAAAAATGGATGCTGACTATTGCCCCATCATTGAACATGCCAACGAATAACGCTCCATGTGGGTTAACCGCGATCGTGCTCTGATGCCGTGACTGGTTGCGATCGCGGTGTCCTGGTGATCTGGGCGTTCATTGCCAGCAGATGCTGTTGACCTTTGGCAGGTAATCAGAGCATGACCCTGCCAAACATCCCCAAAGCAGCGACGTTGTTGGAGAGGTTTGGCAGTGCCAAACCCCACCGGACAGGAACGCTATTTGCTAGCAGTTCCCTTAGTTGCCCCCATTGGATAACGACTCCAGGTATTGCAAGGTCTCAGAAGCCGGCACGAACTGCACCAGTTCTAAAAAGTCGTCGATATCTGGATCATTGGCTGCCATATTGCGCAAAATGCCCTCAAAGGTGGTGACTTCAACCCCGATGACCTCTTCCATGGCCGGGTTATTCTCCAACAATACGGAAACCTGCGATTGGAGGTCGGCTAACGAAAAGAACATCGGCAAGGTATTGTCGCTGGTAAGCAAATATTGACCTTGTTCCAGATCAACCGCCGCGTAAAGGGGCACCCCTTGAAATTCTTGCTGGGCAATTTGCGAGGCCTGCTGCACCGACTGAGTACTGGGCACGTAAACCAGTGTATCGGGGCTGTCGAGCTGAGAACTCGCTTCGGAATACACCTCGTTCAAAGGCAAGACGGCGAGCTGGGCCCCCTCAACGATGGGCGAATTTTCTTCGGCTGCCGCCGCCAAAAAATTCTCTGCCTCAATGGAATTGATGAAGACTAACGGCACTTGGACTTGCTCTTCTTCAGTTTCGCCGACACTGGCCGTCAGCGATTGGCCATCCCCGTTCACGATGAGAAAGACTGGGACAGACTCTAACTTTTCCAGAATTTCCTGTTCTGACAAGGCCAATGCCGGATCTGGCGCCATCAACGCACAGCTGGCGATCGCCAGTCCGGTCAAACCTGTGGAAGCTAATCGGCGAAAAATCCCTTGCATAAAGCCTCTAAATCCATCCTTAAAAACAACAATTGCGGGGGCTAGTCGGGGTATCAGGATCGGGGTGCGTCTGCCATTGCCGTCTCACTGCTCATCATGCAATCGCCCTCGTGCCAGATGACTGAGCGATATCCCATAGCGACGTTTGACTTCGTGCTAATGCACGATCGCGGCTGCCCGTCCCAACACCATACCAACTGCCCCGCACTCAACTGACTAAAGCCACCGTTGAGTCATAGCTGAGCGATCGCTCTATTGCGAGCAATGCTAGCAATTTTCAGTCACCTTACGATGAGCCCCTAGTCCACTGAGCAAATCGGCCATACATTTAGTTGAATCGGGATGACAGGATTCGAACCTGCGACATCCTGCTCCCAAAGCAGGCGCGCTACCAAGCTGCGCTACATCCCGTTGATCGACATCCTGCATACTAACACAGTGGGCTCAGCGATCGCGTCGTGCCGCTGCATTGCTCTCGATTGGCTGATCCGTCCTGTAAGAAAATCGTCTCAACAGTTCCGTTTCTGCCAACCGCGATTAATATTGAGCCGTAGCCTCGGCATCTAAAAAACACAGCGGCGTTCTTTCAGTCGTCAACCCCCGGCGCAAACTTGTTAACTTTCTTAGCAATTTGCCGTGGATGTGTGGCATCTGCAACTGGCTTGTTAACGTCTATGCAGGCTTTTAAATGCTTTGGGTGGTCTCTACCATAATTGACGATATTAAGCACGGTTATTCTGCGGAATCACAGCATGATTGATAGCAAAGTTCCCCCAATCGATTCTCAATCTTTACCTGAGTCGTCGCATCCGATTCAGATGGCGGATGCTTCGGCTGATCAATTGATGAGCGAGTTATTTGGCGATGTTGAGCGCGCTTTAGACGGTGATGAAGAAGCCTTAGCAAAGCTGGCTCAGCCCACGGTGACGGAACCCCCGCCAGCTGCCGAGATGCCCCTGAGCTTTGCTGTTAGCGATTCGGCGTCAGAGCTGTTGGACCCGGCGACAGCCGCGATCGCGACTGACCTGGCGACGGTCTCAACCCCATTGGTTCCCGTAACTGACGATGAGGCGGGGAAGGCTCCGTCAACTACGCCGACGCCCCCAACGCCAGTCAAAAGCTTTTGGACGGTCAATCGAGCTTTGCTCGGCGCTGCGGGCTTGATGATGCTCGCGACGTTGGGGGTCTGGATGCAGCAGCGGCAAACGGCAGAGTTAGCCGCAGTGGCCCCCGCGACAGTGCCGACGGAAGTGCCCGTGGTGAATGCCAATGCTGAGTTTTTAGAGTATTTGCGGCGATCGCTAGAGGTGATTGCCCAAAATGCAACGGCCACTCCGACCGCTGCTAGCAATGTGGGAGAGGTGACCGTTGCGCTCAATGGTGGCAACGGGGCGGGCCTACCGCCAATGGCTAACAATATGCTGCCCCCCGGCGCACCGAATGGTGTCCCCGGCGTTCCTGGCCAGGTCAACGTGATTGAGCGGGTGTATGTGCCCTATCCTGCCTCTCAGTCAGCAGCTGTGATGCCGACTCCCACTGCGCCCAATAGTGCCTATCTCCCCACGCCGAGCGGAACGACCAGTGCCCCGGCTGCCGCCGCAGTCAATACCCAAACGCTCTTAGGCGTGTT
Organism: Leptolyngbya iicbica LK; assembly: GCF_004212215.1. NCBI lineage: Bacteria > Bacillati > Cyanobacteriota > Cyanophyceae > Leptolyngbyales > Leptolyngbyaceae > Leptolyngbya > Leptolyngbya iicbica. The sequence goes on along the minus strand of NZ_QVFV01000010.1, from coordinate 90,905 downwards.
GGAACTGGGCGATCGCTCCGCCGCGCTGTTTGAAATTGCGGGCGTACCGCAGCGGGTTTACATTGGCGAGCGGATTGGCAATAGCGGCTGGTTGCTCGTGTCAGTCGCCAACGAAGAAGCCGTCGTCCGCCGCAATGGTGAGGTGCGCACTTTGTACATCGGCCAAGAATTTTAGGCACGGTTATCCGCCGTATCACACAGGTTAGTAGGTTTCTCGTCCTTGCGGCATTAGCTCAGCCCTCATCCCAAATTTTGGAACAAGGAATTGAGGGTGGGGCAAATATCTGGACAGGTCATACTAATTCTCTGAAGCAGGATGACAAAACCCATCTCTTCAAAGCCCCTCTCCTAAGCTTGGGAGAGGGGTTGGGGTGAGGGCCAAGTTTAGCGGTAAAGCCCAGAACAGGTATAAGGCTGTCATGACTTTTTGGCAGTGCGCAGATCGGGGTGCGAGTCTGGAGCGGTTGCGTCACCTGAGCCGCTTAGGATGAAACGCGCCATTGTGGGCGATCGCGCCAACCTGTTACCAATCATCGCTTACAGTGAAAACAGTTCACCCAAGGAGTCGGCGACATGGGACTGTTTGATGATTTAAGCCGATTTTTAGAAAATCGCTTAGATGAGTTTTTGAAGGCCAATCCTCACCTGGAGCTCATGGCTTTAGAAGAGCAACTCCGGGGGCAAGAAGAAGACACCATTAACTTACTGGGGACGCTGAAGCGGCGGCAGCAGCAGCTTGAAGACGGCATTTTGGAAACCGCCCAAGAAATTCAGCGCTGGCACGAGCGCACCAAAAAAGCCCAAGCCGCTAACCGGGAAGATTTAGCGCAGCCTGCCCAGGCCCGAGAAGCGGCGCTACTGCGCGAGGGCAACCACCTATGGGGACAAATGCAGGGCGTTAAAGACCAGATCGAAAAGACTCGCCAATTGCAGCGCCAGATTCACGATCGCCGTCGAGAACTCAAGGTTAAAATTGCGACGGCGGAAGCTAACCGCGCGGCCGCTACAGCCACCAGTCGGAGTGAACAAACGGCAGGCTGGCAGCAAAGCGTGCCCCATAGCTATAAGCAACCGCTAGATCCGCTCGAAGAGACCTTTCAGCGGTGGGAAACGGAGGCTGAACTGGAAGACCTGAAGCGTCAGATGCGATCGTAGCGGGGCTCGCGGGGAGTTTGAGGAGCGATAGCGCGTCTCCGGGGCATGGGATGACAACGACCACTAATGCGCACAAGACCATTTCCATCGTTTCTCAAACTATGGCTAGCGCGGCTTAGACGTAGCGGGTTAGCTGGATGCGATAGCGCTCTTTCTTGGTGATGGCGATGTCGCCGATTTCGAGCCGACCTTTGCCCCGAATCGAAATCAGATCACCCGCATTTATGGTTTGGCTGGCTTGTTTGGCTGACTTCCAGTTGATGCGCACGTCTCCCGTGTTGATCAGATCCACCATTTTGCTGCGCGACATGCCAAATCCGGCAGAAGCCACCGCATCTAACCGCAGGGAAGCTTCCACCGTGGTCATTTCTTTTTTCTTCGGTTGGCGAACGCGCAGTTCACTCCAGTCGATTTGCCGCGTCTTCACGGGCACCGATCGCACCTGAGTCAGACTCATTTCCAAAAACTCGACCAAGTCAGGCGCAACGATCGCCTGCGCCCCTCGCTCCCCCAAGACGATGATGTCGCCGACTTTTTCGCGCACAATGCCCGCGCCCAGCAGCGCTCCCAAAAAGTCGCGATGGGTAGCGGTGTCAAACAAAAAGTTGCCAGCAATATCCAACAACGCCAACGGCGGCTCGACTTCGTCCAACGGCAAGTCAGTGCGGGCGATCGCGGCCCGCTGACGCTCGGCCTGGGGATATCCGCCGCTAGCCTTTAAATGGACTTCGGTCAGTCGCTGAAAGATTTCCTGGCATTCCACCAACTCTGGCGGCGAAAGAAAATCGGTAAAGCCGATCTCCCACGTGCGGATTGACTGCTCGGCCAGGTCTAGAACCCGCGTCACCGCTGCCGGGTTTTCCACTGATTTGAGGAGGTCTGCTTTGGGCAACATGCGATCGTTCGTTCCATCCTTAGCTGTGTTCCATTGAAACACGAAGCTAGCCGTTCGACAGTGTGGGCCAGCGGGCGGGCATGTCTATCGCTAGAGGGTAGATATGCGGGCGGAAGTGACCCTCTAATATATGAAGTGTGAGTATAAATTGGCTCACGCAAAGTTACGCAAGATGCACCAAAACTATGTTTAGCAAGATGAAGTGGTTTCGATTACGCCCCGTTCTCAGTGTGGTGCTCGCGGTGGTCGCGACCTGTATCGTCGGCTGTGGAGGGGCCGAGGTCGCGCAGCCCACGACTTACTCGAGCGACCAGATTGCTCAGTTAGAGATTTTTGCGCCCCGGGTAATCGAGCTGCGCGATCGCTTCCCCGAGTTAGAAGACTACATTCAGAATAAAAATTGGGTCGATATCAGTTCCTTCATTCACGGCCCCATGGGCGAATTGCGGGTCCGCCTGGATCGGGTCGCCGTGCGGTTATTACCTCAGGATGCCAAACAAGCGAAATACTACGCGGAAGAGATTGGCACGCATTTAGAAAAACTGGATGCCGCCGCTGAAGACTACAACCAGATCGAAGCAGGCAAACAGTATCGTGAAGCCTTGGATGATTTCAACGCATTTGTTGAACTTGTGCCTGATCTCTCGGTGTAAGCGCTGATGGCTCGCATTGTCATCATTGGGTGTGGGGTCGTGGGGGCGGCGATCGCCTATGAGCTCAGTCGCACCACCTCTCACACCCTCACTGTGTTAGAACAACATTCTCCCGCTGAGGGCGCGACCGGGGCCGCCCTCGGCATTGCGATGGGCGTGATTAGCCACAAGGTCAAAGGACGCAACTGGCGGCTACGGGAAGCTAGCCTGCGCCGTTACCCCACGCTTTTATCCGAACTGGCCGAGTTAGGGCAGCCCGTTCCCCACAATTCTCAAGGGATTCTCAGTCTGTGTTTTGAGGCGGAAAGCCTGCCTCGCTGGCAATCGTTGCAAGCCATTCGTCAGCGTCAGGGCTGGCCGTTGGAAATCTGGTCGCCCGATCAGGTGGCCGCCGCTTGCCCCCACTTATCGCTAGATCAGGTCGTGGCGGGTATTTACTCGCCGCAAGATCTGCAAATTATGCCGGCAGCGTTCACTCAAGCTTTGATCAACGCTGCGCAACAGCAGGGCGCGGAGTTGCAGACTGACACTGCGGTGGTCGGCTTTGAGCAAGAGGGCGATCGCGTGCAAGCCGTTCAAACCGCGTCTCAAACCTACCCCGCCGATGTCGTGATCGTGACGGCTGGCCTGGGCAGCGAGCGATTGGCAGGCAAGTTAGACCAGATGCTGCCAATGATGCCGGTGTTGGGCCAAGGCTTACGCATCCAAATGCCTGAGGGGTTGGGAGATGCCTCCTTTCAACCGGTAATCAATGGGGATGATGTGCATTTGGTGCCGATGGGCGATCGCGTCTACGGAGTCGCTGCCACGGTGGAGTTTCCGCCCGATGGGGAGCGATCGCCGTTGCCCGAGGCGGCAGCGATCGAGGCCGTCTGGCAAGCCGCGATCGAATATTGTCCGGCACTCAAAGCGGGGAACATTCTCTCTACCTGGTACGGCTTGCGTCCCCGTCCCCAGGGGCAGGCGGCTCCCGTGATTCAGCCGATGGAGGGCATTCGCAATGGCATTTTGGCAACCGGACACTACCGTAACGGAGTCCTGCTGGCTCCCGCGACGGCGCTCAAGGTTCAAGAATTGCTGCAAGCAATATTAGACAACGACAGCTCTATGTCCCCTAGTCGATAGTCGTCATAAAACGCTGAATCCAGAGATGAGAACCCTGGGCTATTCAGCGTCTCGATAGTGTTCTAAATATTGGCTCACGGTGGCGTCATCAACCGCCTCAAAGTGTTCGTACCATTGACTAATCGAACCGAGGGAGGGAGGCGCTATTATGCAAAAACTGGCATCCACTTTAGCGCTAATGGTTTGCCAACTGCTGGGAGCGACGACGGGGGCAACGGCGGTTATGCTGAGGGGCTGAAAGGTCTTGATGGCCGCGATCGCCGCTTGAAAAGTCGCCCCTGTTGCGACGCCATCATCGACCACAATCACGGGACGACCTTGAATGTTGGGTCGCGATCGCCCACCCCGATAACACTGGTCGCGGCGCTGTAACTCTTGCTGCTCGGCCTGCACGGTCGCCTGAATTTGCGCCGACGAAATCTTTAATCGCTGAATCAAGTCTTGACTCAGAATCTGGATGTTGGGGGCCGCGATCGCCCCCATCGCGAGTTCGGGCTGGTTGGGAACTCCGAGCTTACGCACCAGCCAAATATCTAGCGGCCAACCGAGCCGCCGTGCAATCTCTGCGCCTACCGGGACGCCCCCACGCGGTAGCGCAATCACCCAGCCCGGCATGGCAAAGGATTGAGCGGCTAGCTGGTCGGCAAGTAGCTGCCCAGTTTGGGTGCGATCGTAGAGTTTTGATAAATCCATACGGACGGACGCACTTGACGCTTCAGCACTCGCAGGAGCTCAGCGCACAAATGTTCTCACTTAAGTACGTTTGCTGTTAATCACAGCATAGCGACCGTCAGCCACGCTCTGATCGATACTGTGGGTACTGATAACCGGGCGATGGCCGTTGCTGACTTGCGTCCAAGCCATCCATGAACAGCACCAATAAACGACTTTTTCAGTCAAGCGATCGCTCATGATGGGGGTGGTTATAGCGATCGTCATTCCCGTTGCATGTGCAACAGCAATCCCTCATAATCCCGCCCCAAATACACGATTCATACGGCAAGTAGTTGCACAATTTTTCGTGAAGATTTTAGTCTTGATACCGCCATCAATGTCTAACGTACGAAAGTTTAGAAACTGCTGCCAACCCCAATGGACGTGGTACCCATAGCGTCAAAAACAGTCAGTCCTAGCGGGAGGTCAATGTCACCATTCTCATTCACCAAATCATCAATCAACCCCTCGCCCAAGACCTCCGTTGTCTCAGAACTGTCTTGGGTCGTCTCAGGATTATTGATGCGATTAGCCACTGAATCGAGCAAGGTTTCATCCGTTTGGGCGGCGACGCTGCGTCCTTCTAAGGGCAATAAACTGTTCGCAACATTTGTCTTTTCAAGACTGTCATCTGCTTGCGCTGACAACGTCATTGAAAGCGTCGCGACACAGGTGGCCGCCACTAAAAGTTGAATCTTAGAAAGAGTACGCATGTGAGAACCTCGTGTGAAGAGCAATGGTTGATGCCATACCCCAAAGGTGAGATTGGCAACTACTTTCTAAACAATTTATAAAGTTGGTCACTTAAATCGACACCTGCACTAGATATATCCGAACCCATTAATAGATCGGCCAAAAGTTGTTAATTCTTCTGATTGCTCAGGCAGGATATGGGGACTAAATGATGCATCACGCCTCACACACTGCTGTCAATATCGGCGGAAAAATACGAGGTAGCCTGGGTACTCCTACGGAGAAGCTCAAGTACGCTGATCACCCTCCCAGGGCACATTCCTTCATACAGCGCAATATTCGGCCCATTTAGAGGGGGCATGAGTGGCTGAGCGAAGGGCTGCGATCGCGGTGGTTGCGCCATCACACGCCTTGATTGCCCATCCTGACTGGACTTCGCTCCGTTAGCTGAGCGCTTGGGCGACTGGCTGAACAGCTGCAAGGCAGCGTAGGCTTTTGTAAGATTGCTGGTGGTTACGACATATGACTGCCAGTTGGTTTGTTATGATTCGTTGACCGACTCTGTGTATTTACGTAACCAGCTGCCGGATTCGGTTACGGGTTGACCGGATTTTGGTCACTCTAAGTGAAGTAGGAAGCGATGAAACGTTTTGGAGAGTTGGGTCGTCATGTTATGGGGAAGCGCCGCTGACTGAGTCGCTGGCCAGTACTCGTGGTTTGAGGCCCGCCCGCAGTTGACTGACTTCCTACCGCTCTTTGGATGATTGAATGCGATCGCAGGTGTGATGAGACAAACAGTTACGCAAATCAGTGCTTCAGTGGTGATAGGGGTCTGTGCCCTTAGTGGTCTGGCAAGCTCCTTTGCAAGAGCTGGCGAGGTGCCCAGCGCATCTCTGCCCTCGTCATCGGGCGTTAGTCGCGATCGGCTAGCCCAAGCGCAAACACCGCCGCCGGTGCCGCCCCAGCCAGATCCAGTGCCCGCCTCCCGAGTGCCGACAACGGGAATCATGGGCCTCACTCCGGCAATAGAAGATGATCTCGGTGTCGGGCATCTGCGTCCTGAAGACCTGTCGTTTTTGGCGAATCCCGACAGTGATGATAATCGTTCGCTCCTTGGGGCTGGCTGGTTGCAGTCAGCGGCTATCCCGATTTATATCGAGCCCAACGGCAATCATTGGGGCTGGATTATCAATGGCTGGCTGGTGCCCAATGGTCAGGCCCCCATCGCTCTGGGGCAAGATGCCAGCTTTTTGATGTGGCAGACTTATCCCGATCTCATGTCGTTTCCGGTGAAACAGCTGCGCGAGGATGGCTGGTTTCAGTTTCAATACACCCCAGCCGGCACCGCTTGGGCCCATGTTGACCATCTGGATCTGGGGGCGATAGATTTGGTGATTGAGCCGTGGGAAGGTCGCTTTGCCGAAGTTGAGCAAGTGGCGTTTCGGCAACATGGGTTATCCAAATCTCTCTATTCAGTGCCCGGTAGTGAACGAGCGAGTATTTTGGGGTTGGTAGGGCCAAACAGCTTGATTCAACCGCTGGCCTTTGAGGGCGATTGGATGCTAGTCACCGTGACGCAGCCGACAGACGGTTGCTCTGCGTTTCCGGGTGCTTCCACCCAAGAGGGCTGGATGCGGTGGCGCAATGAGGAGCAAGGTGCCCTTATCTGGTTTGATCCGCAGGGCTGCTAGGACCGGATGGCATCAATTTGCGAACCGTTCATCTCGGGCCGGGGGAAAGGGGGAGCAAGGGAGATAGCAACCAGAAGGGGCCATGATTTCTGCCGCAGAGTACCAGGGCAATGTCAAACCTACATTGACGAATGAGTCGTGTGGGGTCGCAACTAATGTTAGCGAGTTCTGGTCAGGTGAATGGGCTGAAAGCATCGTGATTGGTGGGATAAACTACCTCTGAGATTGTGCTGTGAAATCAAGCTCTGCAAGGCGGTTGTGTGATTGCCATCTATCCCGGAAGTTTTGACCCGATTACGTTTGGCCATCTAGACATCATCAAACGGGGGAGCCAGCTGTTTGAACAGGTGATTGTGGTGGTGGCGGCTAACCCCAACAAGCGATCGCTCTTCGGCTCAGCCAAACGGATTGAGCAAATCCAGACGGCGGTGCAGCCGTTGCCCAATGTGGAAATCGACAGTTTTGATGGTCTGACGGTAACCTATGCCAGAATGAAGCAGGCCAAAGTGTTGCTGCGGGGCTTGCGGGTGCTATCGGACTTTGAAAAAGAGTTACAGATGGCTCACACCAACAAGACTCTGGCAGACGATTTGGAGACTGTCTTTTTAGCGACTTCAACTGAGTACGGCTTTGTAAGCAGTAGTCTAGTGAAAGAAATTGCCCAATATGGAGGCTCGGTGGATCATCTGGTGCCTCCTCACGTTGCCCGGGACATATACCGATGCTACGCCAAGACCTAAATTCTACGAATAATCATAACGGCGCGAACAACGCTGCTGAAATGGCTGGAGCGCCTCAGGAAGCCGCTCCTCATCATGACACGGTTAAGCGTTTAGATATTCAACAATCGTTGAATGTGCTCGAAGAGCTGATTTTAGAAAGTCCTCGGGTGCCGTTTTCGGGACGGACGTTGGTGGATGAAGACCAACTGCTCGAACAGCTCGATCGCATTCGTCTGAACCTGCCGACGGTGTTTCAAGAGGCGATTCAGATTGTGCAGCAGCACGATCGCATCATCAGTCAGGCCAATCAATATGCCCAAGAAATGATGGAAGCGGCAGAACAAGAAGCGGCGCGGCGGGTGGATGATCTGGGCATTGTGCAGCAAGCCGAAAATCAGGCGCGGCAAGTAAAGCAGCAGCTAGAGCAAGATTGCGAGGCGCTGCGATCGCAAACCCGTACCGAGATTGAGCAGTGGCAAAACGCGGCGGAGCAATATTGGGAAGAAACCCGGCGCAGTACCGAAGATGAGTGTTTGGCGCTACGTCAGGATGCCGATGCCTATGCGGCCGATGTGTTGCAGTCGCTAGAGCACAAACTCTCGGACATGATGCGCATTGTGCGGAATGGGCGATCGTCCCTCCCACCGGGGGTTGGCACTGTGGATACCACCGCCCGGGCGCAAGAAACGACCAATGCGAAAAGTCAAGGTACCGCCTTGCCGACTCAGGCCGATGGGTCCCGGACTGGGCGATCGCGTCGCAATCTGCCCCCGTCTTGAGCGATCGCCATCATTAAAGAACGTCCATGCTGAGTTATTTAAAAGGCACCCTGGTTGATGTGCAAAAGCCAGGGGGGCACCGCGTGATGATCACGGTCGATGTTCACCAAGTGGGTTACGACCTACAGGTTACCAGTCGCTTTTTGGCCGAGTTGCCGCCCTTGGGCGAGTCGCTGCAGGTGTTTTGCCATCTGCAAATTCGGGAAGAGTTGCCGGTGGTCTTTGGCTTTGCCAGTCGGTCTGAGCGGGATGTCTTCCGCCAACTGGTGAGCGTTAGCGGCATCGGTCCCCAAATGGCGATGGCTCTGTTGGATACCCTGGGCTTTCAAGAGCTGATTCAGGCGGTGGTGTCGGGCAATACGCGGTTGATCTCGCGCACCAAAGGTGTGGGCAATAAAACCGCTGAGCGCCTGATTTTAGAACTCAAGACCAAGCTGGCGGAATGGCGACAGCAATCTGGGCTGACGATTGCTCCGGGTGGTGGTCCCATGGCCAATGTGCAAGAAGAGGTCGAAATGACGCTGCTGGCTTTGGGCTACACCAATGGCGAAATTGTGAAAGCGCTACAGGTGATTGGTCGTAGCAGCACGCTGGCGAAAAATGACAACGCCGAAGACTGGATTCGGGAAGCGATCGCCTGGTTGAGTCAAGCGACGTAGGTGGTGATGGTGGCTGGCAGCGGCATTGGGCCAGGGAAGCTGGGGGGCTAGGGAGCATGGGGGCGGGGTCACTAGCTTCGGGGTCAAAGTGGCTTGAGCGATCCATCAGAGTTGCAGGTTTTGTATTGCCAGTTGCGATCGCTGCCGAATTGCATCCCAGTCTTGACGAGCAACCAAGGGGGATGGAAAGAGATCACTGGCGATCCCGATCGCGATCGCGCCCTGTTGCAGATAGTCTCGACCCCTCTCGACGGTAATGCCCCCGGTGGGAATCAGGGGAATGTGGCCAAGCGGACCTTGCAAGTGGCGAATGTAGGCTGGTCCCCCGACTGACTGGCAAGGAAACACCTTGACGCTATCGGCACCGAGTTGCCAGGCGGTCATGATTTCGGTGGGGGTGAGGGCACCTGGGATCGCTGGAATTTCCTCCGCTTGGGCGATCGCAAGCAGCGCAGCATCAGTGTGGGGCATGAAGCAAAACTGAGCCCCCGCCGCGATCGCCGTCTGCATGTCCGCCGGGGTCAAGACAGTGCCGACACCGACGTAGCAGTAAGTCGGCAAGGTCGATCGGAGCTGCTGAACGAGGACGGCTGGGCGATCGCTGTTCCAGGTAATTTCAATCAGCCGAAAGCCTGCTGCGACCACCGCTTGCGCCATGGATCGCCCGACAGACACACTGGGGGCGCGGATAATGGCGATCGCCCGGTGCTGCCGGAGTATTGTCAACCATTGCGCTTGCTTCATCACCGCTATCCCCTGCCGCGACTGTTCACTCTATCGCGATGTTTTGTGAACTGGTGCAGATTTTTGCGCCCACAGTGTCGAAACGCTCAAGTTTCGCTAAGATTCACCCATAATTGGGCTAATACAGAGGTAAATCGGCCAACCCGGCTCCAAGGGGCTGCCGTTGACCGCGCATCAGTCTGTTGGCCCACGGTTCATTCGCTCACTGACCATGTTTATGACTGTACGATTGCCATGATTGCGTCCACTGGCTCCGATCGCGACTTTGAACAGGCCACGCTCTTGATGCAAGAGTACTGTTTTGATTTGCGCGGTTTTGAAGCGGGAGAGCTGGTCGCCATTTGGCATGAACGGCTGGAAGCTGAGCCCAGTTGGATTCGGGCTGCGGTCTTAGAGGCGCTGTATTTGGGACGCTACAAAGCCTTTTCTGTGGAGCAGATTTTGCAAGGTTGGAAGCGTCGCGGTCACCCGGTACGTCACTTTAATAGCGAATTTGAGCGCATCGTCTTTGGCCCCATTGATCCCATTGCGAGTAAGTATGCTGCGCTCACCTCCCTCAGTCCATCGGAGCTGCTATCTCCCCAGTCGGAAAGTTCTCAGTCCGTGGTCGGCAGCCCCGATGAAGAGCCGGCAGCAGCCACTGTCGAGGGAGCGACGACGACTCCTTCAGAGCCGAATACCACGACAGATGATGCAACTAAGCTAACTGAAGCGCCCGCAGCTGAGAGGGAGCCACAGCAGCAAGATTTGTTTAGTCAGCCCGCCCCGATTCAAAAATTCCAACCCCGGTCAGAAGCGTCGGAGTTTTATCAGCGATTGCAGGCGGTGGCTCATCATTCTGAATAGTGGCAGGGAAATTTCCCATCTTTGATCAGGTGATTGGATGAGGGAGTTGCTTGAAAATATAGTGTTGCGCAGATAGCTCCGTTCATCGCTTGGACAGAAAAATGAAGGGCTTAGATTAGAAAGCAGGGTTTTATCAAATCCAAGTTTTGTTGAGCAGGCATCTTGCCTGCACCAGGACAGCCGAGACAGCTGTCCACACTTAGATTCAATTTAAACTTTCGGGCTCTCGGCACCTGACTGCGGATTGCATTCTCAATTTTTGGGGTTAGGTACTGCCTAACCCGTGCAGATCCTTAGCTGGCCTGAGGCGATGATTGCAGCGCATGATGCTTAGCGGTTGGCGTAGACGGTCATCGGCTCTTTGATGAAGCGAATGTAGAGGTGTTTGAAGGTCGATCGCACCACGCGGGGCATGCCAAAGTCGATGGGCATGAGCTGCGTGGGAAACGGCCAGTCGGCGATCGCTAACGCTTCCGGACGGGCCAGGGGAAAGTGAATTTCTGACCACTCGGGACAATAGCCCAACCGCATTGACTGGGCCACTGTGGGAATGTCAGCGGGGTTCGCCCCCAAAATTTCTACCAGGGCTCGATCTAGCGCAAAGACGTCGGTGGAAGCTCCCAACACGCCCAAGGGCTCGGGCTCGCCGCCGCTGGGGCCATTGCCGCCGTGCCCAATAATGCCGTCCACAATGGTGAGTTGGGGCGCAATGGTGCGGGCCGTTTCGACCAGCATGGTGCCAAAGCGATCGCGATCCTTCCCAGCTTCCATGTGCCACCAGGCCTTCATTTTGCCCGGCACGCAGCCAAACAGATTTTTGACCCCCAGGGTCAGCGTCAGCTGAATGTGGGATTTCACTTTGGGCAAGTTAATCACCACATCGGCATTCATCGCCTCTTTCGACAACCGCAGGTGGGCCAGTTCACCACTGGCTTCGGTGGCATAGCGGTGACCATGCAGTTCTTGCACCGGAACGCCCGCTTTCTCAAGCCAGGGTAAATAACCATTGGCCTCGGCCACGCCATGGGCACTGCCAAAGGCGGGACTATCGCCCAAAAACGGCTTTCCCCCCGCTGCTTTCACCAGCTCCGCCACGCAGTAGACAATTTCGGGGCGGGTAACGCATTCCTTCGTCGGTCGCGACCCGGTCAGCAGATTCGGTTTCAGCAGCACGCGATCGCCCGGTTTGACGATGGCACTCATGCCACCGAAGGGCTGAAGCGTTTGCTCGATTTGCGGCATCAACTCGTCGATGGCGTAGCTCTGAGCTTTGACTAGCGAGACGGTGGCAGTCATAAGTGATAGTAAGAAAAAACAGTAGCTGGCTTTTTGTCAGAATAAATCAACTAAGCCAAAGCCTGAAAGTCAGAAAAGTCATTCAGCCTACAATACGGAGAAGGACTTTGATTTCCAGTAGGCATGGATCCTTTCACTAATCTCGCGCTGGTGACCTTCAATGAATTAACGCGTTTCATTACTGGTCGCCTGTTTACAGAAAAGCAAATTCGCTCCATTAACCTCACATGCTGTAGGCAAACATCTGCAAGATTGGTTTCCAGAACCAGAATTGGAGATTAGAGCCAGAGAGAGGGTGGAGATAGCTAGGCAGCATATCAATGAGGCCAGTCTCATAATCTCTTCTATGCAAGCTGAACTAGTCAACCAATCCGCCGAGCTTGATCAGCTTCTAGAAGCAATAGACGAAAAAAAGCAATTGGCAGAGCGCTACACAAACTTGGCACAAACAAGTGCAGAAAAATTGTCGGCTTTCAGAATGGAAATGGAAATGGAAGAAGCTCTGCGCCAAGAATTGAGAAGACAATCTGAGAAGGGTAAGTTTACTAGGCTAGCCGCGTCGTTTCTGCTTTGGTTCATTACATTGATTCTTGGCGCAGCTTTAGGTGCTTACTTTAGAGAAATTACTGCATGGCTAACAAGTATGTTTAGGTAACCAAACATAAGGATTTCTATGCATTAGGCTCGCGAGTATTGACGGAGGTACTCATAAGCGGCGATCGCGCCCGCTGTAGCGACATTCAAGGATTCCACCTGTCCCCATTGGGGAATTTCAAGCATGGCGTCGCATTGCTGTACCAGATGATCTGGAATGCCCGTGAGCTCGCGACCCAGCAGCAACGCCGATTGCACGGGGAAGGTGAACTGTGGCAGGGCGATCGCGCGGGGATGGCGGGTCAGGGCGATGACGATGATCCCCTGTTGTTGTTGGTGCGTGATCCAGTGCGGGAGGCGATCGCTGGGGCAAATGCCGATGGGTTGCCATTGGTCTGCTGAGACTGCCACCTTGCGAAACTCGCGATCGGTCAGGATATCTGCGTTGGACAACACCAGTTCTTGCAGGCGCCAGACTTCCGCTGTGCGGCACAATGCTCCCAAATTCATTGGATTTTGCACCAAGCTGGCACAGAGCGTCAGGGGGTGACGTTGAGGAGAATGGAGCGATCGCGCGGCCATCATGCAGAACGGTGACTGGACAAAGGGGACGCACCCTTTCAAGGACAAAGGGGACGCACCCTTTCAAAAGGGTGCGTCCCCTAGCGGTCGATTAAGCGCCGAAGTATTCGGGTTCGTTGCCCGGTGTCCATTTGATGTTGCAGCCAATGCTGGGCTTTTGATCCGGGCTCAAGGTGCCGCCAGCCAGTACGGTATCAATCGCCGCCCGCAGATCTTTGCCGGTGACGGGTTGTTCATCCATGCCGGGACGGCTGTCGTCGAGCTGGCCCCGATAGACCAGTTTGCGATCGCCATCAAACACATAAAAATCCGGGGTACAGGCAGCGGTGTAAGCCTTCGCCACGGCTTGGGATTCGTCAAAACAATAGGGGAAATTGAAGCCCAGCGTTTCGGCCATTTCCTTTAAATGCTCGGGGCCATCCTGCGGATGCGTTTCGATACTGTTAGAGCTGATGGCGACAATTCCCACATTTTTGGGTACATAATCATGGCCGAGGCGGGCGAGTTCATCTTGCACATGCTTGACGAAGGGGCAGTGCTGACAGATAAACATCACCACCAAAGCCGACTTGCCCGCAAACGTGGAGAGGGCAATGGTGTCGCCACTGACCACATCCGGCAGCGCAAAATCGGGGGCGGGGGTGCCAAGTTCCAACATGGTGGAGCTGACCATGACCATAATGACAAATCCTCATTGCGTCCTTATTTGAATGGTTTCATCCTACCAAGTTCAACGAGGGCGGGATGACGGTATATGCAGCGATGAAACGGTTGCGGTCAGGGTGATTGAGGATGATGTCAGGCCAAGATCGGCAAATTGCTTGTTAATCGATCGCTTCTTTGATCTATTGGGAAACCATATTCAAGACAGGACGACCGCTCCTTCGATAGTCTGGAAGCTTAACCGTTTGACTCCGGAGGCGGGGCATGGCGATCGCGCCCGATATTGATCACAAAAGCACTCCCTGGCGCGAGTTTGGTGCCGGTGCCCGACAAACTATTCCGTTGATTATCGGAGCCATTCCCTTTGGCATCATCTTCGGCACTCTGGCGCAAACCAGTGGCTTATCGTTTGCTGGGGCGGCGGCCATGTCAGCGTTCGTCTTTGCCGGGTCTTCACAGTTTATTGCCTTGGGTTTGCTCGCGACCGGCTCCCCCGTTGGCATCATCGTGCTCACGACGTTGGTGGTGAATCTGCGCCATCTGCTCTATGCCGTGGGGCTGGTGCCCTATTTGCAACCGCTTAGCCCTGCCTGGAAAGCGGCTTTGGCCTTTTGGCTCACCGATGAAACCTTTATGGTGGCAATTCAGCGGTATCAAGCGCCGGACGCCTCCCCCTACAAGCATTGGTTTCAACTGGGTTCAGCGCTGGCGATGTATGGCAACTGGCAACTCTGCACCTGGCTCGGTCTGACATTAGGACAAGCGATGCCCAATGCTGCTAACTGGGGACTCGATTTTGCGATGGTCGCCACGTTTATTGGCATGACGATCCCGTATCTCAAAACGCGGCCCATGGTGGCGACTGTGCTCGTAGCGGGGATCACGGCGCTGGGGGCGCGATCGCTACCCCATCAACTCGGTATCATGGTCGCGGCGATCGCGGGCATCGGCACTGGGGTACTGGTCGAAACCATGCAAAAACCGGAGAGTTCCCACCCATGAATGAAGCAGAATGGCTCCTGGTGGGCGGGATGGCGCTCGTGACCTTCGGCATTCGGTACCCCGTGTTGGCGCTGAGTGGTCGGCTCAAGCTGCCGCCGCGACTGTTGCAAGCGCTGCACTATGTGCCCCCGGCGGTGCTGACGGCGATCGTGGTGCCAGCGGTTTTGGTCGAAGCCGATAATCTGTGGATCAGTTGGCAAAATCCGCGATTAATCGGGGCGATCGTCGCTCTCGCGATCGGTCTCTGGCGACAAAATCTATTGCTCACCATTGTCGTGAGCATGGCGGCCTTCCTGCTTTGGCAATTCATCGTGTGAGTTTAGTGGCGTTTGACGGTGCGGTGTAGCCGCGATCTCGTTGAGAGCGGCGCAACCTTGCCGAAAGCAGCCAAGTCGTTGGCGACTTTCCCCCTACTCCGAGCCAGAAATGCTGGTTATCTTGGCCATAAATCAGTCAGTCCCCCGTTCTCTCGCCCCCGGAGTTGCCACCATGCCAGCCCTGCAGAACATCAAAATTGGTCGCCTCATGCTCGCGATCTCTGTCACCGTGCTGATTGCCGACACCGCCCCGCACCCCAGCCTGTCTACTGGTTTGCTAGAAAGCTCCTGGGAACGCTTGGCAATCAACCTGATGGCTCAGCAAGACGTCACTGCTGCCCGTCCCAACTTGACCCATTGAGGGAGAATCGCCTTGCCGCGGGCGAGAATCAGTGGGGCGATCGCCCCCTTGTCCAACTACTCATCTGCGTCAGTTAGCAGCTCTTCCACTTGCTTCGCTAACTCCCGCACAGCGGCTCGTTGGCCGATCACTTTTGCCGTTTCCATAAACTGTGGCAAAGCTTGCACAGGCATGTGCGGAAACGCCAAGCTCTGCTCGACTTCAACATAGGCTGACTCATCAGTATTCAGTTGATAGATGGTCAGCGTTCCCCGTCGCAGCCGCCACAGTTCTGGGATTTTCAGCGCTAGATAGATAGGGAATTTATTCAGCGACGAGCTGCTGTTATCCACTTCGATCGCTAAATCTGGTGGCGGATGAATATTGAAGTCCAGTGTCTCAACTCCACGTACCACCGACTCATTTTGGATGTAAAAGCAACAGTCTGGTTCGAGCCCTTTCTTTTGTGCGGGATTTTTCATCGTCAGCGAGCCGAGTTTTCGGACTTCTAGTCCTAACGCATCAATAAAAACGACTACAAAATCATCAAACAATCTAGTGGATTCTTCGTGTCCCTCCAGCGGAGCCATAATTTCCAGCACCCCATCACAGTAGGCAAAGCGTTTGTTGCGGTTGTCGCCTGTTTCTACCAGTAACTGTTCAAAGGTCTCCCAACTGACCCCGTCTAGTAGGATGCGCGTTTCCGTTTCGGGCCAAGTCTGGAGCGTGGATTGGGGCTGAGCAGAAGCGATCGTCATAGGTCATTACCGGACTCTGCAGGTTGAGGTTATTCTAAACTCTCTTCCTCGGACGACCCATTCACCCAGCCACCCAGCCACCCAGCTACCCTCACATGCTTAACCCGGCGGTTGCGCCAAATTCCGAAAACGAGTGTACTGCGGCTCAAACAGCAGCTTCACGGTTCCGGTCGGGCCATTCCGGTGTTTGGTGATGATGATTTCGGCAATACCGCGATCGGGCGTATCCGGATCGTAGTATTCCTCCCGATACAGCATCATAATCACGTCGGCATCCTGCTCAATACTCCCAGATTCCCTCAGGTCAGACATCATGGGCCGCTTGTTGGTGCGGGATTCGACGCCCCGGCTGAGCTGCGAGAGAGAGATGATCGGCACGTTGAGTTCACGGGCAAGCCCTTTGAGCGATCGCGTGATTTTCGACAATTCCTGCACCCGGTTATCGCTGCTGCCCTCCATCAACTGCAGGTAGTCGATCAGGATTAGCCCCAATGCACCGCCCTGTTCTGCCTGAAGCCGTCGCGCCTTAGAGCGCATTTCGTTGACTGAAATGTTGGGCGTATCGTCAATGAAAACGGGCATTTCCGAGAGTTGGTTGATCCCCTGTCCGAGAATCGTCCACTCGTTGGGATTCAATCGTCCGGTGCGCAGGCGACTGGTTTCGAGGGCGAGTTCGCTGGAGAGTAGACGATACACCAACTGCTGCTTCGACATCTCCAAGCTAAAGATGGCGACAGGGAGTTTTTGGGTGCTGGCGATGTTCCGCGCAATGTTCAAAACGAAGGCGGTCTTCCCCATGGACGGCCTGCCAGCGGCGATGATGAGGTCCGATCGCTGAAAGCCCTGGGTCATCGCGTCCAAATCATAGAAGCCGCAGGGCACGCCAGGGAGGACGATGCCTTCAGCCCGCTCTTCGATTTCGGCGAAGGTCTCGATCAGGATGTCAGCGGTGGAGGTGAGGGCTTGCTGGGGCCGATCTTGGGTAATAGCAAAGAGTTTTTGTTCCGCTTCATCGAGGGACAGTTCGAGAGGTTGGTCAGCCTCAAAGCCGAGCTGGGAGATTTCGCCGCCAATTTGAATGAGCCGCCGCCGCATGAATTTCTCCATGACGAGCTGGGCGTATTGGTCGATGTTGGCCGCGCTGAGGGTGCGATCGACGAGTTGGGCAATGCGGCTGGTGCCGCCGACTTTTTCCAAGAGCTCGCGGTCTTTGAGCCAGTTGGTGACGGTCATCAGGTCGGCGGGCAAGCCCCGACTATGAAGATCCATTGCGGCGCGATAAATGGTTTTGTGGGCGCTGATGTAAAAGGCGTCGGGGTTAAGAATTTCCATGACCCGCCCGATCGCTTCCGGATCGAGCAGCACACCGCCGAGAATGGCTTCTTCTGCATCAACGTTTTGGGGCGGCAGGCGATCGCTATAGCCCTGAAAATCCAGATTCTGAACCATTCCCCTCTCCGCAGTGATGGCGTGGCATCCCCTACCCTAGCGGATTCTTGGCAGAAATAGGGCGTGCGATCGTTACGGTGAATGATCCCCAGCCTCGACTGCATTGCTAGCGAAAACGTCAAGGCTGCCTGAGGCCACCTCTGCTCTACTGTCGGGTGAGCCAACTGGGTCCGATAACGTGCGTAAACTTGGTGTGGCCATGGTTGGCAGACGGTATTGGCGGTCAACCCAGTCCTGGGTTTAACGACTGCTCAGAGATGGCTGCAACGACTTTCCAAAATCATAGGCAAGATGCATGGAGAGTGTGGAAGTATCCTCGTTGTTCGCTTGGGATGATGCTTCATTCTGTCACCTTGGAATGAGATATAACCTGTCGTTCGATCCATCAAAACTGCCCTGGATACCTTTTAGGGTGTTAATAGCTGATTGGTTGGTTGAAATTTGAAAAATCATTTCCACCGCTATAGCGCAAAACTCATTGGAGTCTATAGCGATATTGTGAACAGCCAATCTGCATTTTGTTACGCAGAGGTATCTATGAAACGCTTTATCTTATGCTCTCTTTCCGCAACGGTTGCCCTCACTATGGGTGCGATCGCTCGGGCTGACATGCACGAAGATGGGTCAGAAATGATGGAAACTCATCCTTCCCCCACAGAAGGTGTCATTTCTCCTGATAGTCAGTCTCCCAATAATCGAGCGATCCCCGATGCTGGTGTTGAAGCTGACGAAGCAACCGGAGAAGTAGAAAACGCTGATCTCATCGATGGCATTATCGTGCCTGATAGCAACTCTCCTAATAATCGCGCCGTGCCGGATGAAGGGACCCCAACTGAGGCTGACAACGGCTACGACGACGTCTATGAAGAGTATCGAGAACCGACAACCAACGAATTGTCTAGTGAGCCCAATTCGTCAACCCCTGAGGAAATCGAAGGTGTCATTTCTCCAAACAGCAACTCTCCGAATAATCGGGCAGTGCCTCAGGACGGCGCCCTAGAATTTGACGAGCCCATGTCTGAACCGGACACGGCAGCGCCCACCGATGGCATCATCGTTCCGAACTCTAATGAGCCGAGCAATCGGGTCGAAGTTGACCGAGAGCCAGCGACGACGAACCAAGAGACCATGGTGGATGACGCTGCACCCACCGATGGCATCATTGCACCCAACGATTTGGAACCCAATAATCGCGCGGTGCCTAACGGAGTCCGCTAGCGACGGCATGATATGCCTCAGGAAATCTTGAATATCACGGTCCTTCATAGAGGGTTGAGAGTGGTTGTGAATCAATTCCATGAGTGCAGGCGGTGAATGTTAATGCGGGATCCCGTTCCTAACGGTTGTTGCCCTTCGCCAAGGGTACTCACATGCCTCACTGATGCTGCCCTCTCTAGGGTCGTGCCAAGTCTCACGTCCCCCCATGTTTGCTCGCAAATGTAAGAGCAAGCATGGGGGGATCGTTTGTTTTCCAATTCAGGGCCGACATAGCGTTGCGTAGATAGCTCCGTGCATCTCTTTGGCAGAAAAACGAGGGATTGAGGGCAGGTTTTAGCAAATCCAGATATTGTCAGGCAGACAGCTTGCCTGTTTCGGGACAGCTGTCTCGGCTGCCCACACTTCGATTAAATGTCCATGCTTGAAGCTGTTGGGCTCTCGGCGCCTGACTGCCGACTATATAAAGATTTTGACCTTGATCTCCACGTCCTCTGACAGCCAATGGCTCATGATCGCTCCTCTTTCGTTAAAGCGGCTATCCCAAACCTTGGACGCCCCAAAGTATCAGTCCCCAGACCCAATTCATCCAACTGGTGCCCAAAGCTACAAACAGGCTGTCTGACGTTGGCTACGCTAAGGTGAAAGCTAATCTTTAATTTTTGTAAAAGTCGCTTTTATTGGTGTCGTTTTATGCGTCAAACAGCCGTCGATCTTTTTCAGCTTTTGGTAGAAGCTGGTGCCGTGCCGGGGCAAGATTTTTCTTGTGATGCCGAGCAGGCTGCATTTCATCTGAACGAACGCTGCTATGACTTGTTGCAGGCGGCTTTCCCTCAGGTTGATTGGTCGGATGTGCTGGGGGCCCCGCAAGCTGGGGTACAGCACCAAATTGAGGCGCTACATGAGGCTTTGGGTAGTCATTTTGTTGATCAGCTGGTGGCGCTGATGGTGTCGCGTTTGACGGCATTGGCGGATGACGAGGCAGCGGGCTATGTGCAGGCTATTTTAGTCGGGGTAGAAAGCGCCACTGGCATTGCCATTTTTCCTTTTTTGCAAGCGGCGCTAGATTGGGCGGGCCAAGCCCGCTTAGAGTGGCTGCTGCGTCAGACTGCGATCGCGATTCCTGGTGAGTTGTGCTTGCAAGATTTGTTGCAGGCGGCGGGCGCAACGTCCCAAGATTACGAGACTCATGCCGGGGAGCTATGGCTCACAGAGGCCGGCTGGCAACGACTCGCGCTGGTTTGGGATGGCGAATGTACGTTGGGCACCCGGGTCGAAGCTTTGCCGCCGCGATCGCCAAAACAGTTCTAAACCAATGCCGCTGGAGTCTCAGCAGACGTCTAGCCTGCCCCCGATGCCTGGTTGCGATGGTGATCGATTGGGTGCACAAGCACTGTGCCTCTGGCGCAAGTGACTGAGGCCACGGGACTGGGCGCAGGAGCGGCTGAGGCCGATGCCACACCGCTAGGTTTGACCTGCTATGGTGAATACGTTTTATATTCCGTAATATTTTTGAATTTATGCTCCAAAAAGCCTATACGCATCTCTCTAGTTGGAGCGAAAAGCCTTACGGTGAGCACATTTTGTTTTGGTTTGCCCTAGCGGAGTCATGTGTGGTGCCGGTGCCAGCCGACCCGCTGTTACTGGCGCTCTGTACCGGTGCGCCGCAGCGATCGCTGCGGTTTGCCCTGATTTGTGGGGTGGGTTCAGTCTTGGGCGGCCTGTTGGGTTATGCGATCGGTCATTATGCCTTCGATACGATTGGCAGCGCGGTCGTGCAATTCTATGACCCAGAGCTCAAGACCTTCAGCCAAGTGGAAGGCATTTATGAGCGATGGGGCTTCTGGGGCGTGTTGATGGCGGCGGTGACGCCGATTCCTTACAAGATCTTCACGCTAGCTTCAGGCGTATTTCACTTTGATTTTGGGCAGTTCGTTTTGGCGTCGGTGATTGGCCGTAATGCCCGATTTCTCTTGGTGGGCGGCTTGATGGCTTATGGTGGCGATCGCGTGCAAACCTGGGTGCAAAATTCCTCAGAGCGGCTGCTGTGGGTCGGGTTAGGGGTGGCCGTGCTGGGCCTGGTCGCGCTAAAGCTCCTCTGAGTCGGATAATGATGAAGCTGTGGTTATGAGTGTGGTCAATGGCCCGTCTTTCGGTTGAGCTAGAGCAATTCTTTTTTGATGAATCGCGCTCAGAACAGGTAGTCCTGGCTGACATCTTAAATCTGGCCGAAGAGCGGACCTTCGGCTTTTTGTTTGTGTTATTGGCTTTGCCGTCAGCGTTGCCGATCCCGGCACCGGGCTATTCGATTCCGTTTGGGATTTTGATGTTTGTGCTGGCGGTGCAGCTGATTGCTGGACGGCATCGCCCCTGGTTGCCCGCCCGTTGGAAGGAAAAAGGGTTTGGCCTCGCGCAGATTCAAAAAGTGGTAAAGGCGGGATTGCCCTGGCTGCGGCGCATTGAGGTGCTGTCGCGCCCGCGATTGACGCCAGTGTGTACGAGTCGAGCGGGGCGGATCGTTTTAGGGCTGGCGATCGCGTTGATGTCGATCTGCATGATGATCCCCATTCCCGGCACCAACACCCTGCCTGCGATCGGGATTTTTGTCACCGGGTTTGGCTTGCTCGATGATGACGGTTTTATCAGCCTGGCGGGGCTGACAATTTGTGTGCTGGCGCTGGCGCTGGTCAGCGTCATTCTGTTTGCTGGGGTGCAAGGGGGCTCTGCCGCAGTGAAATTTATTCTCAACGGATTTTCTATGCCCATCGCTGAATAATTCACTGCTGCGCGGAACTGTATTCACGACGACAGTTTGCCTTTATTAAAATGAGCGAGTGGCTAGCAAGGGCAACGGTAATTCACGGCTCGATGTATCGCTTAACAAGACTTCATTGGCTTGGGATCAGTGAAATTACCGCTGAAATCGATGAGATCGAGTTTTTCTTGGCGGAATCTGATGATTTGAAAGGCGCTATTTGCTCAGCGCCCTTGGCTGCGTTTAGGGGACTCAGTCAAGGCCCTCAAGATCACCGCATAATGCAACAAAACATTGCGACGGCCAGGCTAAACCTCAAGTAATTCTAAGAGTTCCCCAACCTCAATTGTTGAGTGTTTACGATGTAGGTGTTGGTTCGGGAAAGTCCAGGAGGGCGAGTATGGATAGGACCCTGTTGCTGCTGTTAGTCATTAGCGGTTTGCTACTCGTGGTGCTGGCTCCCCATGCCACCCTGACCATTACTGCCGCGATCTCCCTCTCAGTGCTCACTACACGCATGATTTGGGCGTTTGGCCAATCGTTTGAGTCAGGCACGCCTCGTCAGGCGACTGATTAATTGTGTGGGCAATGATGGTTTGACGTCCGGTTTCGGTACCTGTCACGGTGGGTGGAGTTGCAATTTGCAACCCCACCTTTTTATATGCCCCGTTGGGTGACCCAGTTCGTTGGTTTGAGATTCCTGAACAGTTTGTCTATTCACCGCAGCAGTGGTTTCCGATACACCCTACAATCAGCTATGGGCTGGACGAGGAAGACCAAAAGCATGACGGCGTTAGACGACATCACTCAACAATGGTCCACCAGATTGGCTACAGAGTTGGCGGACGAAAGCGACAATTCTCGCCACAGCATTTTGGAGTGGCTACTCGGTTCTGACCCAGAACGGTTTAATGAGGCCGACCCCGCGAAGCTCCAAATTCTGGTGCAAGCGCTGGAATATCGCTATCAAATTTTGCGTCAGCGCTACTGGCAGGTCGGCCCCGATCGCGCGTACAAAAATCTCATCAAGCGCTTGAGCAGTCTGTTTTTGGTGCGAAGCAAAGTCCGCACGTGGATTGCCCTCAGCCGCGATCGCCGTCGCACGGTGACCGACGTGCTGCAAGAAGTGATTCAAGAAATGCTGCAAAGCGATCGCTATCTCAAGTCGCAGGTGCAATGGATTGGGCAGTGCTCTTCCCGACCGCAAATTCGCAATTTGCTGATGCTCGCCACGGTGGAAGAATATTGCCTGCGCCCCATTCGCAATCAACCGTTGTTGGTCTACCGCTTTGTGAACTATTTGCGGCGATCGCAGCGGGGCGGCATGACCAACATTCCTTCGGGCGAGATGATTCGCCTGATTTCGGAAGAAGTCGGCACGGATGAACCGGATTCTTCCATGAGTCTGTTGGATGTGGAAGCCGTCGCCAAGTACGAAATGCAGACTGATGCTGAAGCGGCTCAAGTCGCTCGCGAGCAGGTGAAAACCAGTTTTGCTGCCTACTTGCAAGACTCCCTCGATGAGACTGCCGTCGCTTGGCTTGAACTCCATCTTCAGGGGTTTTCTCAAGAGGCGATCGCCCAACGCCTCAACTTATCGACGAAGGAAGCCTATCGCCTGCGGGAAAAGATTCGCTATCACGCCATTCGGGTCTTTACGCTCAAAGAACAACCTGACTTGGTGTTGGGCTGGCTCAAAACGTCTCTGAAAGATCACAACCTGGGCCTGATTCCTGAGCAATGGGAGGCGTTTCAGTCGAGCCGCAGCCCCATCCAGCGACGCATTTTGAATGACCTCAAAGCCGGGCGTAGCTTTGATGACATTGCCAAGGAAACAAACTTGAAACCTAAGCAAATTACGGGGGAGTGGGCACAAATTTACCTCGATGCCCAAAGTCTCCGCCAAGAAGCCAGCAGCTCTTAAAAATAAGGGAAAAGCGCTTATCGTCAGCTAATTTAGCCGCTTTTCCGGGAGAACGCTTGTAATCTTGAAAGTAAGCGATTGCCGCAATCAGGCGCATATTGCGACCCAGGTCTTCGGCTCCGAGTTTGAGTGCTGCCAGCAGATCGGCTGATATTTCAAAGGTTACGGATTCATGCATCACAGGCCCGTCCTCGCTGATACTAATAGCTTAACTGAGGCTGCTTGCAGTAGTGGGGCGATCGCCTCCCCTCACTCTGCCACTCAAACACTCTTGTCCTCACCCAGAAAACAGAGGCTAAACTAAGATCAATCTGGCTCAACGCTGCCCATGACAAAATTCGACCCTTAGAATTGGATGTTTTTTCTATAGCGTGCTCTTAAACTTTTCTATCATTAGACATGACAATTTCAGATCTTTATATCGACAACATAAATTATTACTGGAGACATGATATTCCAAGTTTTTTGTTATTTTTATTCGACCGTGATAGTTCCTACTGTATTGAAGTTAAAACTGAAGAAGATGAAGAATGGGATTCAGCTAACACGCTTTTCGAGATTGGATTCAAATCAACCGCCAAAAAAAATCTTGATAAATCTAGACTCTTATGGATATACAATTCATTTCTTTTCTGAAATTTATAGCTCATTTTATTCGGAGCTAAAAGACGGATACAGCATTTCTCACTCTAGTGAGGTGCAGTAGCAGCAATTTGTAAACCAGTTTTTAATGTCTGTCAAAGAAACTTCCNNNCTTCATGTGCCTTGATGATTTTTCGACGGAACTCGATAGAGTAAGCTTTCATCCCTGTCTCTTAGCAAATTCCAAAACATATTAAGTGTATCTCACGAGACTGGAAAAGGCTGTATATGGAAGCCGTCAGATATTTACTGCTCGAAGAATATGGAGAGAACGCTGACAATATCTTTTCTGAGGAAGACATAGATAGGCGGCTTTTGGAACATCTTAGCAAGTTCCCAGACGTTGGAAGAAGAAATGAATTTGAAGATTTCATTAGCCTAGTTAAATTGTTTCTGGTATTTGAAAACAATAATCAATCTCCTCCAGACGAAGGGCACAATATCTTAACTTTAAGTGATAGGAAAACATACGAAGTTGACTATGCTGCTTATTCTTGCCGGAAGGAAGACTCCAATGCCTCTCGTAGTCTTGACTTCGAGGCGCTTATAGAATATACAAGTGGCGAAATTCTAAGTATGCCTCCTTGGATATCCGAAATAGCCGATTTATTTGGCAGTGAATATTATAGAGTCTGTCCGGAGATCATGTCTCTTTTACATCTTCGTTTAATTCTTGAAGCTGTCGATCCTGATAAAGAAGTAAAACTGGCCATTCATGTTGATGCATACGACGATGAAGAGATGGATCTAGATGTTTTGTTGTCGCAACTTTCAAACACTTTGACAAGGAAAGTTGGCTTGTACAATAAAGCATTTGAGCCATTGCTCTTGAAAGAGGAAATCTTAAGAGCACGATACGTTAAAAGTGAAGGTATGAAGCTCTTGAACAGTTGCAATGTAAACAGAAAATATGAAAAAGGATTAATCCTTGAAAGACTGACTGAACTACTATTTACTGATGGTAATACGCTAGAATTAGTTACTAAGAGAGTAGAGACTGGCGATGAGGAAATTGATTTAGTAATTAAGAATACGATGACCTCTCCATTCTGGCAAGCGTTTAGTTCTCCTCTCTTCTTTGTGGAGTGTAAAAACTGGAGTAAACCAGTAGGCGCAAAAGAGCTTAGAGATTTTGAGATTAAGATTCAAAATCATTCGAGATTGGCAAAGATTGGCTTTTTTATATCTTTAAATGGTTTTACTTCGGGGTTTGAGTCAGAAATGAAACGCTGTAGTAGAGCCGATTATCATATTGTCACGTTAAGCAAAAACGAGATAGAAGAATTTCTCAAAACAGATACAGCATTTCTCACTCTAGTGAGGTGCAGTAGCAGCAATTTGTAAACCAGTTTTTAATGTCTGTCAAAGAAACTTCCT
>NZ_QVFV01000010.1:0-65115 GCF_004212215.1 Leptolyngbya iicbica LK | reverse complement strand
CGATAGAGTAAGCTTTCATCCCTGTCTCTTAGCAAATTCCAAAACATACTAAGTGTATCTCACGAGACTGGAAAAGGCTGTAAGCCATTCTATAAATGGCTGGAAGATCTGGTCGCAACAAGTTTCCACTAACGAGATTCTATATATGATATTCAATCTGTCGACGCTGATCTTGGAAAATGAGTAGCAATATACTTTCACGATCGCAGCATTTCCTCAACTGTCAATTGCCATTGGGGAAATGTCGGTGAAGTAACCGTGTCGCCTCGGTTAAAGACCATTTCTGTATATGCTCCCTCAACCATTGCTAACACCGTCACGCACCCTGCTTGAGGATGTTCGACAATCCAATATTCTGGGATGCCCCGCCATTCGTACTGATTGCGTTTATCAAATTAGTTGCGGCGACGGCTTTCTGCTCCAGTTCTGGGAAGGGATTGAATCGCGCATTTTGACCATGCCGACGGATTGACATGTGAGTGTCCGGCTTCCAATGATCCGCATCGGACATCACGGACACCCGGTCGGGGCGAGGCATTTTGTGAATTCCGTTTTGGATGACCCGAATGAAACACCCAAAATGCCTCGCCCCTACGATCGGTGTTATCTTAACGTCGATCGCCCAAACACATCGCGATCGCACCCACAACGCCCATGTTGGGATCAATGGGGGCGACCAACAGCAATATTCAATGCGTTGTCATCGGAGGTTAACCAATTTCGGCATCGTTCTGGGGAATGCTAATCACAACACCATTCAGGTGGTCTGCGGTGCCCTACGATCCCAAGATTCATCGACGACGCTCAACGCGGCTTCGCCATTATGATTACGCCACCCCTGGCTTCTATTTTGTGACGATTTGCGCCCATCAACGACAGCATTTGTTTGGCAAAATTCAGGATGATTACATGATATTGAACGATGCCGGACGGGTGGCCCAAGCCCATTGGCAACGCTTGGCACAACATTTTGCCCATATCCAGTTGGATGCATTTGTGGTGATGCCCAATCACGTCCACGGTATCATTCAAATTGTTGAATGGCCTGATGTTCCTGGTGTGAATGAATCGGGTCGGTCATCGCCGACATCCGGTAGGGGCGAGGCATTCTCGCCAAATCAATTTCGCTCTGATGCAGCACGCAGCTCCGAGAATGCCTCGCCCCTACGATCGGTGGATGGTTCGGCCGATCGCCCCCACGGCACCCCATCCGGATCCGTCGGCGCGATTGTCGGCAATTACAAATCGGTCTCTGCCCTGCAAATCAACCGCCTTCGCCACACCCCCGGCACGCCGGTTTGGCAACGCAATTATCACGATCGCATCATCCGCCATCAAACCGAATTGGACAATATTCGTGTCTACATCCAAACCAATCCGCAAAATTGGCAAAAAGATTCTTTGCGGTGACCAACATGATTAATGGGCAGTGCATGTCGGGAAGATTCATATCCTGTGGGGGCGAGGCATTTTGGTTGTTGCATTCGGAGCCTCCGAAACGGAATTCACAAAATGCCTCGCCCCTACGGTCGGTGACGTGATCGGGCGATCGCCCATCCCATCAATCGTCGTCAAACACGCTGGCGAAGAAATCAATCGTGTCCTTCAGGGCCGCGATAAAAATGTCGATCTCTTCGCGGGTGTTGTAGAAATACAGACTGGCCCGTGCCGTGGACGTGACACCCAAAATGCGGTGCAAGGGTTGAGTGCAGTGGTGCCCGGAGCGGATGGCGATGCCCGACTGATCCAGCAGGGTTGAGAGGTCTTGGGCGTGAACGCCATCGACGGTGAAGGTGGCCAAGGCGGCCCGACCGGAGCCGTCCGCTTGGGGTTGGGGACCGTATAGTTTCAGGTGGGGAATCTGGTTGATTTGCTGATACAGGTAAGCGGTCAGTTCGTGCTCGTAATCGGCAATTTTGTCCATGCCGATCGCGTTCAAATAATCCACTGCAGCACCGAGCGCGATCGCCTCGGAGATCGCTGGGGTGCCCGCTTCAAACTTGTGGGGCAGTTCCGCATAGGTGGAGTGGTCTAAAAACACATCGGCGATCATCTCGCCGCCGCCCATGAAGGGGGGCATTTCTTTGAGCAGATCCAGCTTGCCGTAGAGGAAGCCTGCGCCTGTGGGACCGCACATCTTGTGACCCGACGCGACGAGCCAATCACAGCCCATCGCCTGCACGTCTAGCGGCATGTGAGGTGTACTCTGACAGGCGTCGATCAGCACCCGTGCGCCATAGTGGTTCGCCAGAGCCACAATTTCCTCGACCGGATTGATGCAGCCCAGGGTGTTGGAGACGTGGTTGACGGCGATGAGCTTGGTTTGGTCGGAGAGGTGCGATCGCAGCTCCTCCAAATTCAATTCCTGGGTTTCCGTCAGGCCCACGTACTTGAGTACCGCGCCAGTGCGCTGGGCGACAAACTGCCAGGGCACCAGATTACTATGGTGCTCCATCACCGAGAGAACGATTTCGTCTCCAGCCTGCAAGGTGTTCATGCCCCAGGCGTAAGCGACTAGATTGATCGCCTCGCTAGCGTTGCGGGTAAAGACAATCTCGTCCCGTGATGCGGCGTTGACGAAGGCGGCAATTTTGTCTCGCGCCCCTTCGTAGGCATCCGTTGCCCGCGCACTCAGCGCGTGAACCCCTCGGTGAACGTTGGCGTTGTCCAACTCGTAGTAGTGCTTGATGACATCCAGCACCTGCTTGGGCTTCTGCGACGTGGCCGCGTTGTCAAAATACACCAACGGGTGCCCGTTCACTTCCTGACGGAGAATCGGGAAGTCGTCACGAACCTTAGCGGCGAGGGTGAGTGCTTGGGCTTGAGCCAGAGTCATAGGGACAGTTTCAATGGAATGTTATAGTGCAACCTTACAATCATCCTAGCTAGCGCGATCGCCCCGTTACAGTGTTGGTAAGCGATCCTCGCAGGGATGGGATGGGAATGCGATCAATAATGTCCATCGCAAATCCGTAAATCAACAGCCGTTGCGCGGCCTCGGCACTGATGCCGCGACTTTGCAAATAGAACACTTCGTTGGCGTCTAACTGGCTCACCGTCGCCCCGTGGGCACACTTCACGTTGTCAGCCACGATGTCGAGTTCCGGCTTGGTATCGACCCGAGCCTTGCCCGACAGCAGCAGATTGCGGTTGAGCTGACTGGCGTTGGTGAGCTGGGCATCACGGGGCACCCAGACTCGACCGTTGAAAACGGCGTGAGCCGAGTCGTCGATGATCGCCTTGTGCAGCTGGTCGGCGGTGCCATGGGGATGGTTCATGGCGATCAAGCTGTGGGTGTCGGCGAGTTGGGATTGGGCGATCGCCGTCAGCCCATATAAATTCGTGTCCGTCTGGGGACCGTTCTGGTAAACCTCCAGGTTGTGCCGCGAGATGCACGCACCGAGAGTCACGGGAACGATGGTGTAGCGACTGTCGCGACCTTGGGTGATGGCGGTTTTGCCAATATGAAAGGTGCCTGCGCTCTCACGCTGCAGCCGCACATGGGTCACTTGGGCATTGTCGTCGGCCCAAATCTCGGTGACGCTGTTGTTGCAATGGTCGCGATCGTGCGCGCCAAAGAAATCTTCGACTACGGTGACGGCGCTGCCGGATTCTGCGATGACCAGGCAGCGGGGATTAGCGATGATCGGCTCGCCGCGAGCGACAGACAAATACACCACCTGAATCGGCCGTTCGACCACCTGATTGCGGGGCACGTACACCACCGCTGCATCTTGAAAGCCAGTGGTATTCAGAGCGGTAAAGACTTCGTGCCCCCCGTTGGACATGGCGAGGCGAGCGGTGAGCTTTTCGCCGAGTGCGCCATCTTTGAGGTTGGCGAGATTGCCGACCACGACACCCGTGGGGAGTTGGTCGATATTTGAAAGGGTTTTGTTGTATTGACCATTGACGAGAACGATGCGGGCGATCGCTTCCGGCATCTGCACTGGCCCCAGTGCGCCCATGTCAATCTCAGCGGGGCTTTCCGCCGCTTGGAAGGGCACCGACAGCATCGGACTCAAGTCGGTGAAGCGCCAATCTTCGTCGCGGTTAGAGGGGAAGGTGTGCTCGTTGACGATCGCCTCAGCTTTTGCCCGCAAGTCTGAAAATGCCAGGGCTTCCGGTACGCTGGCCTGAACAGTGCTGAGCAGTGACTTCAAATAGGCTTCCCGCTGCTCGCGCTTCGTCGGCTGGGTGGACGTCTCGGAGTTGGAAACTTGAATTGCCATTACGCTACCACCTCCGCTTTGTGCTCCGCCATAATCTCTTCGTAGCCTTCCGCTTCCAGCCGTTCGGCGAGTTCTTTGCCGCCCGTGGTGATGATGCGACCGTCGGCCATCACATGTACGTAGTCCGGCACGATGTAATTCAGCAAGCGCTGGTAGTGGGTAATCATGACCACAGCGTTGCTGGGATTCGCCAACTGATTCACGCCACCCGCCACGGTTTTCAATGCGTCGATGTCTAGACCGGAATCGGTTTCGTCGAGAATCGATAGGGTGGGCTCTAGCAGCGCCATTTGCAAAATCTCGTTGCGCTTTTTCTCACCGCCAGAAAAGCCTTCGTTGACGCTGCGGTCCAAAAAGGCTGCGTCCATTTTGACAACTTCCAGCTTTTCTTCGATCAAGTCGTCGAAGTCGAACACGTCCATTTCTTCTTCGCCCTGAGACTTGCGGTGAGCGTTGAAAGCGACGCGCAAAAAGTCACGGTTGCTGACACCCGGAATTTCCAGGGGATATTGGAACGCGAGGAAGATCCCAGCGGTGGCGCGTTCGTGGGGCTCCAGTTCGGCGATGTCTTCGCCCTTGAATGTAATCTCGCCGCTGGTCATTTCGTAATCAGGATGCCCCGCCAGCACTTTCGAGAAGGTGCTCTTGCCGGAGCCGTTCAAGCCCATGATGGCGTGGATCTCGCCTGCCTTGACTTCCAGGTTGACCCCTTTCAGGATCTCCGTGCCATCGACGGTGGCGTGCAGGTCACGCACGGACAATATCACTTCACTGTTCTCATTAATCATGGCTCTGGGTCTAGCAATCCTAACTACGTCAATTTCACTGCGTCGGTACTGGTTTGGCGGGCGGTGCCCACCCTACATTTACGAATTCAATAAGTTAGGGAGACGATGGGGCGATCACAAACCACCTCATTCATCTCCCTGATAAAACAGTTCTAGCCAACTGTATTTTCGAGCTTCAGGGCCATCAGCTTATCCGCCTCAGCGGCGAACTCCATGGGCAACTCGTTGAACACTTCACGGCAGAAACCGCTGATGATCATCGACACCGCATCTTCGGGAGAAATGCCCCGCTGAGCAAAGTAGAACAACTGGTCTTCTCCAATCTTGGAGGTCGAAGCTTCGTGTTCGACTTGGGCGGTGTTGTTCTGCACCTGGATGTAGGGGAAGGTATTAGCGTTAGAGGTGTCGCCAATCAGCATCGAGTCGCACTGAGAGTAGTTCCGGGCACCCTCGGCTTTGGGGCCGATTTTCACCAAGCCGCGATAGCTGTTCTTGGACTTGCCTGCGGAAATTCCCTTGGACACGATGGTGCTGCGGGTGTTTTTGCCGATGTGAACCATCTTGGTGCCGGTATCGGCCTGCTGCATGTTGTTGGTCAGCGCTACGGAGTAGAATTCGCCGACGGAGTTGTCGCCCAGCAGCACGCAACTGGGATACTTCCAGGTGATGGCGGAACCGGTTTCCACTTGCGTCCAAGAAATTTTGGCGTTTTTGTGGCAAAGGCCGCGCTTGGTCACAAAGTTGTAAATGCCACCGCGACCTTGCTCGTCACCCGCAAACCAGTTTTGGACGGTGGAGTACTTGATTTCGGCGTTGTCGAGCGCCACCAGTTCGACCACCGCCGCGTGGAGCTGGTTGGTGTCGTACATGGGCGCGGTGCAGCCTTCCAGGTAGGTCACCGAGCTGCCTTCTTCCGCCACGATGAGCGTCCGCTCAAACTGGCCGGAGTCGCCGTTGTTGATGCGGAAGTAGGTGGACAAATCCATCGGGCATTTAGTGCCCTTAGGAATGTAGACGAAGGAGCCGTCGCTGAAGACCGCTGAGTTTAGGGCGGCAAAGTAGTTGTCGCCGACGGGCACCACGCTGCCGAGATATTTCTCTACCAGTTCAGGAAACTCTTCCACCGCTTCCGAAATCGAGCAGAAAATCACGCCGTCTTCTGCCAGCTTCTCCTTATAGGTGGTGCCGATGGAAACACTATCGAAGACTGCATCCACGGCGACGTTCGCCAACCGCTTTTGCTCTGACAGGGGCAAGCCCAACTTCTCGAAGGTTTCTAGCAGGGCCGGATCAGCCTCATCCAAGCTCTTGAGCTTTTTCTTCTCTTGCTTGGGCGCGGAGTAGTAAATGATGTCCTGATAGTTAATGGGTGGATAGCCCACATTCGCCCAATCCGGTTCTGCCATTTGTAGCCACTTGCGGTAAGCCTTGAGGCGAAACTCCAGCATGAATTTCGGCTCTTCTTTTTTGGCGGAAATCAAGCGAACCGTGTCTTCGCTCAGACCCCGGGGGATCGTATCCGCTTCGATATCAGTTTTGAAGCCGTACTTATAAGGTTCGCTAACCAGTGACCGAACGGAAGTAGTCATAAACGGAGAAAAGGTGGAATTTACAACAGTGGACTAGGGAGCCAGGGCGATAATCGGCCAAGGAGGGCGAAGAGATCGTCCTCCTACATCAATCGCATTAATATTTATTAGTTTCGGAGCGAATTTCGTCGAAGGAAATCTCTTGCTTATCGCCTGCGAAGGGGTTGTCTTCCTTTAAAAACAACATGCAGTGACATTCATGGCGCTCCTGCATTGGCACGCAAGGACAGTTCCAGTAAGTGGCTTTGGCTTCGGCCTCTTTGTCTTCGTAGTGACGACAGGGGCAGAGCGGGGCGCCCAAGTCGTCTTTATGCTTGGCCAACCCTTCGAGCACGACCGCAGTGACGCCTAGATCAGCACAAAAATAAGTGCCGGTGCGCTTGGCATAGCTCTGCGCAAAATTGCGCATCAGCTCCAGGTTCTTTTCGGTCGCTTGGGTCGTGGCTTGAGTGTCTTGCATCGGACTTTCTAGATTAGGTGGCGTCTTGACTGTTCAATCTTATAATTAAAACAACCTGAAAGTTGTGTAAGTTACTCGATTTAATTTCAGGTTACTTTAGCAACATAAGTGTTGTCAAAGTAAAACAACTAAAATGTTGCTAAAGTGGCAGGCAGGCTGCCATGCTGAGGGTGATTCTGATTTCTGTGTCACGGAAACCAGTGGGCGATCGCTCTCGCTTTGCCTCCCCTGGTCCCTAGCTTCAAGCCTTTCTCAAGGCTCTTTGAGTCGCCCGTCTGTCAGCGCTGAAACGGTTTTAGACCCATGACTTCTCTCCAGCCAGTCTCGACTAAAGACGATATCTTGCAATATCTGCTCAAAGAAGGAGAAGCCAGCGCTCAAACTTTGGCGGAGTCGTTGGGGGTGAGTGCTCAAGCCATTCGCCGACATCTAAAAGATCTGACGGCAGAAGCATTGATTGAGCATCGGGCAGTACAGTCTGGCATGGGGCGGCCCAACTACCTTTATCAACTGAGTCGAAAGGGGCGCGATCGCTTCCCCGCCCAATACGATGAGTTTGCGATTTCTCTACTCGATACCCTGGCTGATACTGTCGGGCATGACCAAGTCAGCACAATTTTGCAAAAGCAGTGGGAACGCAAGGCCCAGGAATATCGCGATCGCATGGGGGAGGGCTCGATTGAGGAGCGCGTTGACCGCTTGGTGAACCTCCGTAAGCGAGAGGGCTATATGGCGGAGTGGCACCAAGTTGAGTCCGACGGCGATCGCTGCGCCACTGGCCCCTGCTACATGATCACCGAATACAACTGCGCCATTTCTCACATTGCGGAAAATTTTCCCAGTGTCTGCGGCCACGAACTGGAAATGTTTCAAATCGCCTTGCCGGACTGCTCGGTACAGCGCACCCACTGGCTTGTACAGGGCGAGCATCGCTGCGGCTACCTTGTCCAAGCTCAACCATAAACATTTCAGACAGTACGCACCAACACGCAAAACGCCGGAGGAAAGCAGTTCCTCCGGCGTTCGTTGTCTTAAATTGAGCCACTGATTGTGGGAGACCTGGATGTCATTAGTCTGGCGCTCCTTGCTGTCGCAAACACAGACTTATCTGACTACCCTGATCGCTACAAAATAAAGTCATTGGCAGCCAAGGGCGTGAAGTTCTCCGTATGAACATTGATGATCATGTCGGGACTGGTATCGGCGGACGCTCCCCCCAAGTTGACCATCACCACTGATTGATTCTGAAAAACTCCGGATCCCACTTGAACGACTCGAACCTCTCCCAGAGCATCTCCGGAGAATTCATCATCCCCAATAAACCGGAAGGCTTGATCGCCATGGGTATTGGGATCTGAGTCAATGGCAGACAGGTCAATCTTGTCTCCATCATTAGCAGCTTGGCGCGACTGAAACGCATCTGCCCGCACGGTCTGATCGTAAATGGGATCGACAGTGACCCAGACTCTTC
Source organism: Leptolyngbya iicbica LK (assembly GCF_004212215.1). NCBI lineage: Bacteria > Bacillati > Cyanobacteriota > Cyanophyceae > Leptolyngbyales > Leptolyngbyaceae > Leptolyngbya > Leptolyngbya iicbica. The sequence goes on along the minus strand of NZ_QVFV01000010.1, from coordinate 56,578 downwards.
CCGTGGGATGACTATGAGTGGTTGTCGTCACCATCCCAATTTGGTCTTGGTTGCCAGCTCCAGGCCGACTTTGATTAACGCTGGTGTAGACATAGCGATCGTTGCCCTCATAGCCGAAGAGGAAATCTTGTCCGGCCCCTCCCACCAGGGTGTCGTTTCCTGAGTGACCAATGAGCAAGTCTTCATTAAGCCCCCCTTCCAGGGAGTCATTCCCCGTTCCGCCTAATAAAATATCCTGGCCCTCAAAGCCTTTGAGAACGTCATTACCGTCATCAACATTCGAATCGTGGTAGCTATTGGCGAAACCACTCAGCGTATTGCTTTGCTCGTTGCCATAAATCACGTTGCCGAGTAAGTTGCCGCGACCAACATAACCTGCCGCATCTTTCAGCTCTAGAATTTCAATATTTTCGAAGCCTGCCGTGCCCAGGCTGAAATCACCCCAGTAGGCATGGACAGTATCAAAGCCTTGCCCCACCCCCTCGGTGACGGTGTCGACCGCTCTGACATCAATGATGTAAGTGTCATTACCAGATCCACCACTCAGGATGTCGATCCCATTACCACCATCGAGCCAGTCGTTGTCTGCACCACCGTTGAGAATGTCGACCCCCGCGCCCCCCTTCAACGTGTCGTTGCCATCATCACCAAAGAGGCTATCGTTAGCGCCGCCACCTTGGAGCAAATCATTATCGTCCCCTCCTCGCAAGAGGTCGCTATGGTTACCGCCGCTCAGCGTGTCGTCACCATCGCCGCCGCGTAGGGTATCTTCGCCGTTACCGCCGTACAGGGTGTCGTCGTCGATGCCGCCAAAGAGCGAGTCATCGCCCGCTAGGCCAAAGATGATATCGTCGCCAGCTAACCCGTTGATGGTGTCACCGAGACCCGTTCCAAAAATGGTCTGGTTAGCAATGTTGCCGGGGGCTTTAACAGGGCTGAAGCTCATGATTGATTCCTTGTGAGTATCGTCATGCGGCAGCGATCTCGGGCTGCCAGGGTTAAACACAGGACAAAAATCGAGCGCTACAGAATATTCTCTGGCAGTAAATTGCACAGTTGATTTTGGAAAATTGCAGACTTGGGAGACTGCGGTTGCATCCTGTTGTTTTCTGCCAAATGCAGGAGGGTGATTGTGTTAAGCGGCGGTGAATCTCAGTGAACGGTTACTGAGATCGCCCCACCACCCACCTCGCTAGTTTTGGGATCTTGCGCAAAGATTAAAAGGTCATTTCCGCCTATCTGTTTCAGGTTTCCTTTGCCGCAGTTACCCGTCATTTATCATCCCGACTACGTCGCGCCGCTGCCGCCACAGCATCGCTTTCCGATGCCAAAGTTTGGCCTGCTAAAAGAGCTCCTGGTCAATGATGGGGTCGTTACGACCGAGCAGATTTATCAGCCGGGGGCACCGCCGCAGAGTTGGATTGAGCAGGTTCACACCACCGACTATGTGCAGGCATATTGCACCGGGACACTGGATGCCAAAGCCCAGCGCCGCATTGGCTTACCGTGGAGTCCCAACTTGGTGAAACGCACCTGTACAGCAGTGGGGGGTACCATTCTCACAGCCAAGCTGGCACTGAGTCATGGTCTGGCTTGCAACACCGCCGGCGGCACTCACCATGCGTTTCCTAGCTACGGGGCGGGATTTTGCATTTTCAACGATTTGGCGATCGCTGCCCGTCTCCTGCTTGCCCAAAATCGCGTGCAGCGGATCCTGATTTTTGACCTGGATGTGCATCAGGGGGACGGCACCGCCTGGATTTTTCGCGATGAGCCCCGGGTGTTCACGTTCTCGATGCACTGTGAGGTGAATTTTCCGCGCCAAAAACAACTGAGCGATCTGGATGTGCCGCTGGTGGAGGGGATGGGAGATGAAGATTACCTCTCCAAGGCGCAGACTTATTTGCCGATGGTGCTGAGTCAGGTCAACCCAGATCTAGTGCTTTACGACGCTGGGGCCGATGTGCATGGCCGCGATCGCCTCGGCAAGCTAGCCCTCACCAACACCGGACTGTATGAGCGCGATCGCTACGTGCTCGATACCTGCGTGGCGGCGGGCTATCCCGTCGCCTGCGTGATTGGGGGCGGCTACGACAAAAACATGCCGGATTTGGTCTATCGCCATTCGCTATTGCATCGCGCCGCCGCCGAAGTCTATCGGCAATATCGTTTGTAGAATAGAGAGTGCTAAATTTTGCCGCTTGGGTGCCCGCCCAATCCTTACCATGACTGTCGTTGTTGCCACCTTTTATAAATTTGTGTCCGTTGAGGATTGTCTGGGCTTGCAGCGATCGCTCCAAGCCTGCTGTGATGACTTATCGCTCCAGGGCACGATTTTGCTCGCGTCCGAGGGCATCAACGCCACCGTTTCGGGCACGGAAGCGGCCATTACCCAACTGCTCGATGAGCTGCGATCGGACGTGCGTTTTGCCGACCTCACCGCCAAGTTTTCCACGGCTAAGGAGCATCCCTTTGGCCGTATGAAGGTCAAAATTAAGCGGGAAATCGTCACCCTGGGGCAGCCAGATGCTAACCCCACTGCCCAGGTGGGCACCTACGTTGCGCCTGCTGAGTGGAATCGCGTCATCAGTGATCCCGATGTGGTGTTGGTGGATGCCCGCAACGATTACGAGGTGAATATCGGCACTTTTAAAGGCGCAGTGAATCCCCATACCGAGTCCTTTCGGGAATTGCCTGACTATCTCACCACCCACCTCGATCCCCAAAAACATCCTAAAGTCGCCATGTTCTGTACGGGCGGCATCCGCTGCGAAAAAGCCACGTCCTATCTACTCAAGCAAGGCTTTCAGGAGGTCTATCACCTACAGGGCGGCATCCTCAAATATTTGGAAGAGGTGCCCGAACCCGAGAGCCTGTGGGAAGGGGAGTGTTTTGTGTTTGATGAGCGGGTAGCCGTGCGGCATGGTTTGCAACCGGGCAGTCACGAACTCTGCTACGCCTGCGGTAATCCCGTGAGTGAAGGCGATCGCGCCCATCCTCACTATCAACCGGGCATCTCTTGTCCCCACTGCTACGCCGACATGACACCCGAAAAACAGGCCAAACAGGCCATGCGACAACAGCAGCGACACTTACAATAGTGGCCCTCAAGAGCTGCCACACCCTACCAGTCCGCGATGGGGATAAAGGGCGTTGCTGCCCCGAAGGATTAACAATCTGCTGACCAGCAGGCTGGCGATTTCTGCCCCCAATGCTTTATCCGACCAGTTGGCTGCTGGATAAATTTTTTACGTAACTTGGGTGATGAGCACCCATTTTCAAACATGGCTGAATAGGATCAGAATCAACAGTCGGTCGAAGGAGTCAATGCGTTTGACCGCTCATCCTTAACATTGCTCTCAGACTGTTTTCATGTCGCTGGGTATGCTCTCAATGAGGGAACCCCAATCCGCGATCGCGATTTCTCCCATCCGGTCTTTCTCATCCATCCGAGTGCTCAGCATGTTTAATCGACTCAAGCTCGCCCCCAAATTCACCGTTCTGCTGCTGCTGATTTTTATTCTGGGGAGTGCCGTGGGCGGCTTATTCCTATCCAAAGCTTTGCAGTATCAAGCCGAGGGCAAAGTGAATGCGGAAGGCCTCATGCTCATGGAAGCGATGCAGGCGGTTCGCCGCTACACCGACCAAGAAGTTTTGCCCATCTTAGAGCGCTACGAAAATGAAGCGGAATTCTGGCCGGAAATGGTGCCTGCTTATGCCGCCCGGCGAACCTTTGAACTAATGTCGGCGGCCAATCAGGATGCCGCTGATCCTTTAGCTGGCGATTTTGACTATCGCTACAAGGAGGCGGTGCTGAATCCGACCAATCCTGATGATCTGGTCGATGAATTTGAAGCGACGCTGGTGCAAGATTATTTAGACAATCCAGAGGTGTCTAGCCAGTCTGGGTATCGCGAGGTGCCAGGAGAAGGACTTTACTTTTACAGTTCCTTGCCCATCATTATCAGAGACGAGTCTTGCCTGGTCTGCCATAGTAGACCGGAAGCTGCTCCCCCAGCGATGTTAGCCATCTACGGTCGGGAAAATGGCTTTGACTGGGAGCTCAATCAAGTGCTGGGAACTCAGATTGTTTACGTTCCTGCTGAAGATGTGTTCACGGGGGCTCGTCAGGCTTGGGGCGGGGTGATGGGGCTGTTTATCGTGGTATTTGCGATCGCCCTGTTTGGCATCAATGTGCTGTTAAAGCCACTGGTGATCAAGCCCTTACAGGGACTTGCCAAGCTGTCGGAAAAGCTCGCCTCAGATGATATTCAAACGGTGGAAGAACTGGATCAAGCGGAGTCACGCAAACTGACCGCTGTGGTCAACCGCCAGGATGAATTAGGTCAACTCGGACAAGTTTTCCAGAAGATGGTTAACGAAGTAATTGCGCGGCAACAGCGGCTACGGCAACAAATCCGTGATCTCAAAATCGAAATTGACCAAACCCGGAAGTCCAAAGAAGTGGAGGAGATCGTCGAAACCGATTATTTCCAAAACCTGCAACAAAAGGCCAAGGAGTTTCGTAGTCGCAAGGCCGATGAAGATGAGGCGGATAGCTGAATCCAGAGAACGGTTCCTCGCTGTCGGCAGCGATTCATCATTGCCAATGCTTTCGCGACAGAGACCAACTATCGCCCTCAATTTTGAGTTCCTATATGTACCTGAACGATCGGATGTCAGGCCGTGAAATCGTTGTCTGGCAAATGATTTAGCCTGTCAGCCAGCGTCAGAGAAATATGATTGGGAAATGTTGACAAAGGAATCGCTGTTTGAGATATTGATTAAACGCCTGAAAGGCATATGCGGGTATAGCTCAGTGGTAGAGCGTCACCTTGCCAAGGTGAATGTCGCGCGTTCGAATCGCGTTACCCGCTTTCAAAGTTTTTACATCAGATATTTGGCTAAAGCTGTTGACCGTTTTAGCAATCGATGCGTCTAAGTAATGGATTTCTCCCGACTAGTTTTTTCGCTCGGGTTGAATCAGTGTAAAGCTAGACGATGTGGACAGACATTGTTTAGCTGTCTGCCCACATTAGTTTAGTTAGTGTCAGGTTGCCGCCAGATGTTTAGCCGAACTTTTCGTTTGAGAGAGGTTCGAGGTCAAAGAGTGTGTGCAAGGTTGTCATGGCTTGCTTCCGCGCTTCAATATCCCGCTGGGCTCGCAGCTGCACCATGGGGTCGTGGAGGATTTTGTTGACGATGCCTCGGGTCAACGCTTCGATCACTTCCCGCTGTTTTTTGCTGCCAAACTCTTCGCCTAAACGAGATAGGGCTTTTTCCAGCTCTTGTTCGCGGATGGTTTCGACTTTGCTGCGCAGGCTGCTGATGGTGAAGACGGTGTCGAGCGATCGCCACCAATCCATAAAGGCTTCCAGTTCCTCTTCGAGCAGTGCTTCAGCTTCCATCGCCATTTGCCGGCGGCTCTCCTGATTTTGCGCGACAACCGCTTTCAAGTCATCGACATTAAAGGCCGCAACGTTGTCTAACTCATTCACGTCGGTGTGGACGTTGCGGGGGACGGAAATATCGAATAGCATCAGCGATCGCTTCGACACCAGAGCGTCAGTCAGCTTGGCCTTATCCAAGATGGGTTCGGTGGCCGAAGTGCAGGTGAAGACGACATCCGAGTTACAGACCGTCTCCATCATGATGTCGAGGGTGCCGGTCTGGATGTCCGCACCGTTGAACTGAGCAGCGAGCTCATCGGCCCGCTCGATGGTGCGGTTGAGAATGGTGATTTGACAGGAGTCCTTAGAGAGCAAGTGCTGAACCAGCAACCGAGCCATTTTACCGGCCCCTAAAATGCTGATGCGACACTCTTCCAGGTCGGGGCGCTTCATTTTGGCGAGTTCGGCCGCCGCAGAGCTAATGGAAACAGCCCCCGTCCCGATACTGGTCTCAGTGCGGACCCGCTTGCCAGCGGTAATGGCCTGTTTCAGCAAGCGATTGAGAATGCGGCTGACCCCTTTATGCTGTTGTCCGAGCTTGTGGGCATGTTTCACCTGAGACAAAATTTGTCCCTCGCCCAACACCAGACTGTCAAGGCCCGCAGCCACGCGGAACAGGTGCATGACGGCATCTTGGTGAAGCAGGATAAATAAATGCTCGCGGAGCTCGTTCAGGTTCACTTTGCCGTAGTCAGCCAGGAACTGGATCACTTCGCGCACGCCCTGATCGGCCTGACTGGTGGCGATGTGAATCTCTAGGCGGTTACAAGTGCTGAGGATCGAGACTTCTTCGATGTGGGGATAGCTGAGGAGCTGAGCGATCGCCTCACCTGCCTGCGGGGTGGGGATACTAAGTTTTTCCCGTACTTCAACCGGGGCCGTTTTATGGCTCAAGCCCACGACAGCAATATTCATGCGTCCTCCCAACGAAATCAGTTTGTTATTCGTTAAATGAAAATGAGTAGCCTAATCGGCAAACGTAAAGCTCAAAAGCGTTTTGCTTATTTGCCAGCTCTTTGAAGGTAAAGAATAATCGGGGTCGGACTCAAGAAAACTCAACAAAAATCCATCAAATTTTCGCCGGTATGATGGGCGATCGCCCCCTTTGCTGCAACCACTGCAAGCACCAAAAAGCCAGGGATGAGTCGACTCATCTCTGGCTTTTTGAATACCCAAGGGCTCGGCGCTAGAGTAGCCACTTGGCTAGTAGCTGACGCTTACTTCACCTGAATGACTTTGGGCTCTTCAAACATGTGGATGGTGTCAACAAAGCGAGCCGTTTGGGACTGGCTAGAAATCACCAAGCTCTGAGTGCGAGCCCCCCCGTGGAAGAAGCGGACCCCTTCCATCAGGTTGCCAGGGGTGATGCCACAGCCGGCAAACAGCACCGTTTCACCACAAGCGAGTTCGGAGGCGTCATAAACCTTGTCAGGATCGGTGATCCCCATTTCTTTGAGACGAGCGATGTTGGACTCTTTGCTCTCCCCGATCAAACCGGTTTTCACCACAGCCGGATCGTAGATGAGTTGGCCTTGGAAGTGACCCCCAATGGCCCGCATCGCTGCTGCCGAAATCACGCCCTCGGGAGCCGCCCCAATACCCATGAGCGCATGGGTGTTAGTGCCGGAGAAACCACAGGAAATCGCGGCCGAAACATCCCCATCGCTAATGAGACGGACGCGAGCACCCGCTTCACGAATTTCTTTGATCAGCTCATTGTGGCGCTCACGCTTCATCACCACCACGACTAACTCGTCGATGGAGCGATCCAAACACTCAGCCAAAATCTTGAGGTTCTCAGTGGGGGATTTGCGAATATCGACTTTACCTTTAGCCGCTGGAGGTGCAGCTAATTTGTTCATGTAGAAGTCAGGGGCGTGGAACAGGCCGCCTTTTTCCGAAATGGCGAGCACTGCCATGGAACCGGGTTGTCCGTAAGCACACAGGTTGGTGCCCTCACAGGGGTCAACGGCAATGTCAATTTCGATCAGTTCATCGGGATTACAGTAGTTCTTGGCGTCGGGTTGGGTGCAGATACCCACTTCTTCACCGATGTAGAGCATGGGCGCATCATCCCGCTCACCTTCACCAATCACGATGCGACCCCGCATGTGAATCTGGTTCATGCGCTCACGCATGGCCTCTACAGCCACTTGGTCGGCAGTATCTTTTTCGCCTTTACCCATCCAGCGAGCCGACGCGATCGCGGCTTTCTCGACAACTTCAATAATTTCTAAACCCAGTGTGGTTTCTAACAAGACTTATATCCTCCAAAACTCCCGACATTACGTGGGTCTGACCAGAGCGATCTCAGTTTTTCAGTCTATCAGAGGAGGGGATCGGGGGATAGTGGGGGCCGGGTGTGAGGGGGCTGGGGTGGCAAAGTGGGGTGTGACAAGATGAGGTGTGCGGATGAGGAGGGGGCATGGCACAGCGACTCAGAGTGACGGTGATTGGCGGGGGCGCAGCGGGTTTTTTTGGTGCGATCGCAGCGGCAGAAGCGAACCCAGAGGTGCAAGTGACCCTGCTAGAAGCCGGGGCACAGCCGTTGAGTAAGGTGCGCATATCTGGTGGCGGGCGCTGCAATGTGACTCACCACTGTTTCGATCCCGCTCTATTGGTGCAGCATTATCCCCGGGGGGGGCGAGCCCTTCGCGGCGCATTCACGCGATTTCAGCCACAGGATACGGTGGCCTGGTATCGGCGACGCGGGGTCCGGCTCAAAACGGAAGCGGATGGGCGCATGTTTCCCACCACGGATGATTCCGGCACGATTGTGGATTGTTTGATGCGGGAGACGCGACGGGTCGGGGTGACGCTGCGGACGCAGGCGATGGTGAAGGCGGTGCGGCAGGTGGGTGAGACCTTTGTCGTGGAACTGAAAGCGGGTGAAACGTTGACCAGCGATCGCCTCTTGCTGGCGACGGGTAGCAATCCCCAGGGCCATCGTTTGGCGGCTAGCCTCGGTCACACTATCGTGCCGCCAGTGCCCTCACTGTTTACGTTCAATATTCCTGATCGTGCCCTACGGGAACTGGCGGGGGTGGCGGTCGATCCGGTCGAGGCCAAGCTGATGGTGCCAGGGGCGAAGCCGCTGACGCAGACGGGTCCTTTGTTGATTACCCATTGGGGACTGAGTGGTCCCGCTGTGTTGAAGTTGTCGGCTTGGGGTGCCCGACTATTGCACGACGCCCGCTATCAAGCCACGTTGCAGGTGAACTGGTTGCCGTCCCGTAATGCGGAACAGGTGCGGCAGGACTTGTTGGCCGCTAAGCAAACAGTACCGAAGCGGGCGATCGCGAATCACTGCCCGTTTGACCTGCCCAAACGACTATGGCGTTATTGGTTGCAGCAGGTTGGGGTGGATGATGCCGTCACGTGGGCGAACTTATCCAAAAAGACCGTGAATCAGTTAGTGGACGCGATCGCCCGGGGGCATTTCACCATTCAAGGCAAAGGGGTGTTTAAAGACGAATTTGTCACGTGTGGCGGGGTGAAACTGTCGGAAGTGGATTTCAAAACGATGGCGAGTCGCCGCTGTCAGGGACTGTATTTGGCGGGCGAAGTGCTGGATATTGATGGTGTGACTGGGGGCTTTAACTTTCAAAGTGCGTGGACGACAGGGTGGTTGGCGGGACAAGCGATCGCCGCTCCCAATAGGGCTCTTTCAAAACAACCTTAGAAAATCATCAGGTCGAGTTCGGTATCGGTCAGCGCTTCGAAATCGATCAGTCGTGTCCGCACCGCGAGATAACGATGGGTATAGATTTTGGACTGTTTAAATCGCGGGTTCGGTTGCCCGGTTTGGGCATCGGCTTCGGCGTAGGCTTCGAGATATTCTGGGGCGATCGCCATGGGGCGGCGAGGCCACGACATATCTGGCGAGATGGTCATAGGCAAGTAACAAAGTGGATTTTGCTGTTCAAGATACTGACGCCCGCTGGAGTCGCCCCGGAATTTTCAGAATCCTTAAGGAATGACCGGAGCCGCATCACCTCTCGACGGGGCTCATTCGGGGGCATATGCCGCCTTAGTCATACGTCCTGAACCTGCTGCTGTCCGACCATCTCAACCATCCAACATGCGTCATCTCCTATGATGGCTGTGTCTTAGCGCAAAGAGCTTGGTGATGACTCGGCAAAAATTTTTCTTGGGATGGATGGCGACGGCGATACTGTTCTGTGGCACGATCGCGACCGTGAATGTTCCTGTAGCAGCTCAATCCTCTATGACAGAAACCGGCTTGATTCAGGTCAGTAGCGAGTTTAGCGTTGAGGAAACCAGCGATCGCCTGGCGGCCTTATTCGCAGAACGCCGTCTCAATGTCTTTGCCCGCATCGATCACGCGCAAAACGCGGCCTCTGTCGGCAAAGATCTGCGGCCCACGACCCTGTTTATCTTTGGCAATCCGGCAGTGGGGACACCGCTGATGCAATGCAACCAATCAGTCGCGATCGACCTACCCCAAAAGATGCTCGTCTGGCAGGATGCTGATGACCAAGTCTGGCTCACTTACAACGACCCCCAATATCTCAATGCGCGGCACGACTTGACGGGTTGCGAGATGGTGATCGATCGCATCGGTCAGGTGCTCGGCGATATTGCCCAGCAGGCGACACAGGACTAGAGCTGGTTTGTTACCGGCTTCAGCCAAGGCGCGATCTAGCAACGGTCCGTCGCGCCCAATGCTTAAAATGCAAACAAGCGATCGCACCCCTGGAGAGTATGCGCAGAATTGACGTCATCGGCATTGGCTTAGGAGTCTTTTTACTCGGCGGCGGACTGTACGTCGGGTTTCGTATCGCTGGTTTTGACGGCCTTTCAGCCGGTGTTTGGAGCCAACTGATCTTTGTGACGGGGCTGCTCGGATGGGTGGCGACCTACTTATTTCGCGTCGTCACGAGCGATATGACCTATGGCCAACAGCTCCGCGATTATGAAAATGCCGTCTTGCAAAAGCGTCTGGAAGAAATGACGCCCGAACAGCTAGCGGCTTTAGAAGCTGAAATTGCTGCCGAAAAATCGGCTGAAGCAGATGAAGCAGCGAACTCCGCTGCTCCCGACAGTTGAATGGGGCGCTGACCAGTAGACTCGGGCTCCGTCTTGCCCTAGATTGCTGTATGGGTTGATGAACGGTCTAGCGTTGAGAGGATGAGGGTATGAAGTCGGTTTCTGAGCAGTTCCAGGCACTCCGCGATCGCCAGCAATGTGCTCTGATTCCCTTTGTGACGGCAGGTGACCCTGATCTGGCAACGACGGCTGCTGCCCTCAAAACGTTGGATAGCAATGGCGCTGACTTTTTGGAATTGGGTGTCCCCTACTCTGATCCGTTAGCGGACGGACCTGTGATTCAGGCGGCAGCGACGCGCGCTCTACAAAAAGGGACGACGCTAGATGACGTGCTGGAACTGGTCAAAACCGTCTCCCCCGAACTGCAAGCCCCCATTATTCTGTTCACTTACTACAATCCGATTTTGAATCGGGGCATCGATACCTTCTTTCAAGACATTGCGGCTGCCGGAGCCAAGGGCCTGGTGGTCCCTGACTTACCGTTAGAAGAAGTGAGTGGCGTGTTGGAGTCGGCGACTCAGCACGGCATTGAGGTCATTTTGTTAGTGGCACCCACAAGTCCTAAAGAACGGATTCAGGCGATCGCCGAAAAGTCCCAAGGCTTCATTTATTTGGTCAGCGTCACCGGCGTCACCGGCATGCGCACGGAGATTCAGAGTCGGGTCAAAGAACTGCTGGACGAGTTGCACAGTTTGACGGATAAGCCCGTAGCCGTGGGCTTTGGTGTATCTCAACCAGAGCAGGCAGCGCAATTACGCTCTTGGGGAGCTGATGGCGTAGTCGTGGGCAGCGCTTTTGTGAAGCGTCTAGCCAACACTGATGATCCGCAAGCTGGGCTGACCGACCTAGAAGCCTTTTGTAAAGAGCTCGGACAAGCCGTCAAAGCGGGATAAGGCGTCCAGCAATAGCAATCCTGGTCAAGGCGCGTGGTTGGGTAGCTGGGTGGATGCGTGAATGCCTGCTGAAGCTATTCGTGGTTAGGCGTGCGTCATGGCCATTTCTAGAGGCTAACCCCAGAGATGGGGAGTGAAATAAGTTGTAACAGCCTTCTCAGCGGCTCGCTACCGGGCACAACGGGGCTCGCGAATACGAGGTCAGTTTGAGAAATCCGACTATTCACCGTTATGAAACTGGATTCCGGAAGGGGGTGACCACTGTGTTGATTGTCTCTGGAGTCAGCGATCGCTCCTTTGCCGGATCTTCTGCAATTTTACTGATGCTAAGTGGCCTGTAGCCCTTTGTTTTGAACGGATTTCGCTGTTAGAGACGACGCGCTTTCCTCAACAACACTGAGTTCAAATGTCCACTCAACTGGCACAGATGCAAAGAGTGCCACATGATTACGCCACCGATTTGGGCACTCTAGATAAAGTAGGGTTACTTCTCAAGGGTTGATGATTGCTCTGCTGGCAGGCGATCGCCCAACTCTGTTCTGTGCACTACCCAAGCTTATGATTCGCTCAATATCTTCTATTTCTAATGCACCCCTGTGTGCGCAACAATCTCAGCCGTCTGCCGATCAATCGACGACTCGCAACTTAGCTGTGGGTCACGGAGAGGTCGTTACTTCAACGACGACAGCCCCTGCCGCTGCCTCAGAACCGCCTGCGCCCCCGCCTCCCGATCCGGCATTTATCGATTGGATTATGGTGGAATTTCGGCGCGAACTGCCGGAACGGGTCAGCAGCCTTAAACAAGTGGCGACCCGGATTGCTAGCGAAGTCGATCGCATTTGCCGCATGAGCCGCCGCATCCAATCTTCGGGTGAGGTGGTGCACTGGCAGCGATCGCTGGCCCGTCATCGCATTACTAAATGTCTTAAATATTTCAACTTGGGTTCGCAGCGGGGCCGAGTGGAGCTGCACAGTACCCTGAGTGCGATCGCTTATCGCTACATCGCACCCCGTCAGGCCCGACTGGGATTTGAAGGGCGCTACACCCTGCTCGAAGACTTTTTACAAGGATTTTATATTGAAGCGCTGAAAGCCTTTCGGCGGGAGAACGACGTGGCTGACGACTACTCCCCCAAGACGCGGCTGCAACTGTCGGAATACATGACCTTTTGTGAACAGTATGCCAAGCGGCGCATCACCATTCCTGGTGCGGTGAATCAGCAGATCATCGTCTTGCGAGCGCAGACCTTTGCCCGCAGACAGCCCGATGAAACGTCCGTCGATATTGAGCGGGCCATGGAATCGGCGCGGTCAGACGAGATGGAGAGTCAAAACCGCTCGCCCGCACTGCAACAGGTGCGTGAGCAAATGGTGACCGAAGCTGAAGATCCGGCGGATCAGGTGTTGCGCGATCGCATCATTCAAGAGCTGATTGAATATTTGGAAGAGCAAGATCAGCCTGACTGCATCGACTATTTTGTGCTGCGGCTGCAAGATCTCCCAGCGGCGGAAATTGACGAAATTCTCGACTTAACTGCGCGTCAACGCGACTACCTGCAACAGCGCTTTAAATATCACGTTGAAAAATTTGCCCAAGTCCACAACTGGCAGATGGTGCATCAATGGTTGGGCATCGACTTGGAGCATAATCTCGGCCTCTCGTCGGATGAGTGGGATAGCTTTGTGGCGACCCTTAATCCGCTACAGCAGCAACTTTTGCAACTGCGGCGCACGCAAGTCCGCGCAGGGCAGCAGGAAATGGATGCGGGCGAATTGTCGGAATTGCTGCAATGCACGCCCAAACGGGTGAATCGCACATGGGGCCAAATCCTTAGCCTTGCGTGGAAACATCGCAATCAGCGCCAAGCTTAATTATCCAGATTGAGTTGGTAAATTGGGGACGCTGATTGCTGACTGGACTGCTTGTGTTTCTCCTCAAGCTGGGAGGCTTGTCAGGGAGCGATCGCGCGGTTTCATCGCCTGTAAAGATCTGACCCACTTGCGATGTCATGTCCAAGGTTTCCCGGCGATGGATGCTGCGCTGTCGGTCAAAGCTTCACGGTATGCTAGGCGTATCGTTGGGGGGTACTTTGAGTATCCTTAAACGAAGCCTTTCCTAGAGTGTGATCGCGAGACCGATGCGGCATCGTTTTACCTTTTCCTTAACCGAGTTATTGCGTGACAGTGTGTTGGTGGCGCTGTGCCTGGTAGGGGGCGGCATTGTTCCCACTGCGACCTTGACCCTGGCTCCGGCTCCGGCGATCGCTCAAAGTTCCACCGCTGACGAACAGGCCGAACTCGAACGGCTGCAGCAAGAGGCGAACTTGGCCTTTACTCGCGCGACCACCCTCGTCGCGATTTTGCTGACGGCATTGGCGCTGCTGCTGGTGTTAGGGGTGGCGATGCTGTGGTTTTTGCGCCGTTCGGTCGTGCAAGAGGTGGCGACTGCTGTCCGCACCCAGCTCAATCAAATGTCCGATCTGGAGCACAAGATTCGCACGGCGACCCGCGAACTGAATAACGTGCTGAAAGACGCGGAAGACATTAGCGACGATATCGAGCAAGATGCCGAAGCCTTTAAGGATCTGCTGAACGAAAAGCGCCGCGTGCTGAATCAGGCCCTCTCTGAAGTTAATGATTCCAAAGCGAATACGCTGGAAGATTGGGAAAAGCAGGTAACCCTGCTCTCTAAAACCTTGGCAGATTTAGAAAGCAATGTTGAAGAACAGGCCAGTCTGATTAAACAGCGTATGGAAGGGCGGGCCGCCAGCATTGATACTGATACCGCTGAGCAAACGGCGGCTGTGCTTGCTGCCGTGCAGGCTAATGCGCAGGATTTTCAGCAGCAGCTAAAGGCCATGGCCGATGAGGTTGCCGCGACCAAGGGCGATACGTTGTCCACAATGGCGGCCTCTTCTACCGACTTTGCGGCCCAGATGCAGGAACTGACGACGGCAGTGGAGACGACCCGCGATCGCACTCTGGCCGACCTGGATAAGCTGCGGGAAGAGTTTGCTCCGTACTTTGAGACCCTGCGAGACAATCTGGAAGCCCAGCTAGAGCAGTATCAGCAGCGGGTAATGGATGCCATGAGCGATCGCCAAAAATCCGTCGATCGCCAACTGGATGAAATGCAGGCGAGCACCCTGGGCCATCGCGACTTGGCGCTGCAGACCATGGAGCGCTCCATCCAAGATTTTGAAGAACAGTTTCGCCAGATTAAGGACGAAGTGCTGGCCCAACGTGCCAACACTCTGTCGGATTTGCGGCGATCGCTCGACGACTTTTTGGGCCAATTCAGCAACTATCAGGGCGAAATTGATGCCGGCAAAGCCCAGATTTTGGCCGACATGCAGCAATCTGCCGATGAATTTCTCAATCGCTTCACCGCGTTGCAAGACGAAGTGGATGAGCAGAAATCTGATGCCCTAGGCCAACTGACCGGCAGTGCCGACGAGTTTCGGCGGCAGCTCAGCGACATGCTGGCTGATCTGGATGAGAACAAAACGGTTACCTGGGAATCTGTGCAGCAGACCGCTACTGAACTGTCTGAGACGCTGAAACAGTTGCAGGGCGAAAGTCGCGATCGCGCCACCGTCGCGCTGGAAAGCCTGGTGCGCATGGAAGATGAAGTCGGACGCCAAATGAACGAAGTGCGTGACGTAATCTTTGATCGACGCGATCGCATGCTCGACAAACTCGACGGCTTCGACCAGCGCCTGACGGAGCATGTCAGCGCCCTCGAAAGTGAATCGGCCACCCGCCAAGAACAAGCCCGCCAGCGCCTCACCGAAATTGAGACTGACTTTAGCAACCAACTGACCGAGTTGCAGAAAGACATTGCTGCGGGTCGCACCGATGTAATTGCCGACCTCGAAGAGGTGAAGCGCACCGTGCAGGAGCGGCTGATTACCCTGCAAGCCGAAGCCCAAGGGGAAAAAGAAGCCATCATGCGGCGACTGGGCGAACTCGCCCCGGAATATGTCGCCAACAGCTTTATGGCGACGACACAGCAGCAGCTTGAAACCGTTTCGGGTTTAGTACAGCGCCTGCGAGACAATCGCCCCAATCTCTTCCTCTCGGCGGAAGAGCGCATCGAAGCGGCGAATCAATATCTCGCCGACGAAAACTACGCGGCTGCGCTGGAACAATACACCGAGGCGCTGACGATTCAGCCTGAGAATGCCGAAGTCTGGCTCAACCAAGCCCTGGCCCTAGTGGGATTAGACCGCCAGGAGGAAGCGATCGCGGCTTTTGACCAAGTGCTCGAACTCGTTCCCGATCAAATCGCGGCGCAGTTCCAAAAAGGCCAAGCCCTGAAAGAGCTGAAACGCTACGAAGAGGCGCTGGAAGCTTTCGACAAAGTGCTGATGCTCAACCCTGACGATGCCAAAGCCTGGGTCAATCGAGGCATGGTGTTGGGCCGCCTCCGCCGCCGGGAAGAAGCGATCGCTGCCTTCGACAAAGCTCTCACCATTAAGCCCGATTACCAAGAAGCCTGGGTCAATCGCGGTGTCTCCTACGGCGTCCTGCAGCAACATACCGAGGCCTTCCAATCCTTTGATAAAGCGACCGAAATCCAAGCTAACGATGCGGTGGCCTGGCTCAATCGGGGCTTGGCGGCGCTGGAACTGGAGCGATTTGAAGAAGCACTATCGTCCTTTGATAAAGCCACCCGCTTTAATCCTCAAGCGCCCAAAGCTTGGGACAATCAAGGGCTGGCTTTGATGAAGTTGGGCCGTGATGAAGAAGCGCTTACCAGTTTCGATCGCGCCCTCGACATCGATCCTGATTACGCCAAGGCGTTGTATCACAAGGCGCTTTGTTACACGATGCAGCGCGAATATGATGTTGCGCTAGAAAACTTACAACTGGCGGTGCGACTTGATCCTAATCTACGAGCCGACGCCCAAATGGAAGACACCTTTGCCGATCTCCGCAACGATGATTGGTTCCGCGAACTGGTTGGCTTGTAAGGCTGGCAATGCTCATCCTCACCGGGAGGATTGAAGACCACCTGCTCCGATCTTCGTTATTGCTTCTGTTCATCCTCACCGTGTGATGTCGCCACTTGCTCCCCGTCTCTCAGAAACTGAACTGAGTCAGCGCATTTTAGAGATGGCCAGAACGGGCGTCTATCGCGAGTCGATTTTTGAAACGTTTCGCTCGCTGGCAACCAAACGGCAGATTCGCCAGGCGATCGCCCAGGCCAAGCAGTTCGGACTCTACTCGGTGCGCGACCTGCGGGATGAGGAACTCGGCACCTATTACCAAGTTGACCCTGCCAAGTACGACTCTTTTCAAGCGGCTCTCAAAGCGGCAGTGCCGATGCCAGCAGGAGACGACTTGGCGGCTCAAATGTTGGCCGCCACCCAAGCAATTCGCGCCATGGTCGCGATCGCGGGCAGCGTCACTTTCATCTTGTTCATTGCTGGGGGTCTCTGTCTGCTCACGGGTCATCTGCAGAGTGGTCGCTTTGCCTGGGTGAGTGCTGCCAGTGTGGGCGGTATCTGGTTGCTGCAACAGCGCTGGGCAAAAGAGTATCGCCGCTAATCACGCAAGTGCAGATGAGGGCTAAGCGATCGCTGCTGTGGGGGCGCTGACTTATTTTGCTGTAGTCAACTTTTGTCGATGGCTGGTAGTCGCGATACGCCTAATTCCACGACAACCTTGCAACCTTCAATCATATTGATGAAGTTGGCCAGACTGATCACTCAAATCTAAGATATTCAGAAATCAGCTGCAGAATCGCTAGAACATTGTTACTAAAAGCAGAGCGACGACTGACCGGTTGAATCAATTGATAATTGTGAAAACTGCATAGGATCTAGCGCGCCATGCTGATTTCTATTCACTCTGTAAAAGACTCAGCCCCTTGAGCTGCAGGGATCACTAGACAGCTGCGACCAACTTTCTGGTGCAGGAGAGTGTGAACTAAGCTAACGTCCTTGATCAGTTTATTAGGACAAAAATACTGAAAAAGGGGCTCACGATTCCCTTCCTGATCGATTTTCTCGTTCTAAAAGTAATTTTATAAACTCGTGAGGTCTGTTTTAAAAAAATTGGTTTACTATTGCCTAAATTCCGAAATCCTGGAAATATATCGTGTAATCAAAAAAGTCTACCGTCAGCAGGTTTTATTGTTGTGCAATAGCACTCATGTACTGCTGAGCTGATCTGATCCAGCGTAGATAACTCTCGCGCTAGTTACTGATGAGTCCGCCAAGCCGGGTGGGCACGAAGGTGGCGCGATCGGCTAGCTGAGTGACTAATGATTTCTTGTTTCCCTAAAGATGGCTATCTCGAGACCAGATTCTCAATTGCTTCATTACCTGGCCACAGGCATTTGCTAGGGGATGAGTTCTGAGTCTCATCTCAAGCTGTTTGTCGGCCATATGCATTTCAACGTTTTGATGTTGTGGAGAGAAGAAAATTACATGAATCTCGCAAAACTGCCCTGGCGCAAATCCGTTGCTTTGTTGGGAATGGGATTTTGGGCTAGCTCGTTAGCTCTGATTTCGCAGACGGCCCAAAGCTCTGGGCATAATGTCAGCCCTTATTGTTTCAGTATTCAAATTGAGACCGAGATGTACTCGCATCCGTCTTTTCACTCAGAAGTGATTGGTCGGTATAACGTGGAAGACGTTGCTTATGCGACTGCTAATCCCATCAAGTCTTACTGGTTTTGGGATGGGACGAAAGATGGCAATTCATTTGTAAAAGTTGCGGGTTTCGATGGCACGGTCGGCTGGGTGCCTCGTTTTCCAAAAGGGGAGAATGCCCCCGTCTTGGTTGATCTGGCAGATTGCCCCAGTCCTGGCGTCAATGCTTCGGGTTTTCCGGGTGGCAGCGGTGATGATCGGCTCTGTTACTTCGTTTTAGAGCCGACTAATCTTTATGGCCGACCTGATTTTGATACGGCGCTAAATGCCAACTATGTTCCGGGGGATATTGCGTATGCCAGCTATCCTCCGCAAAAAGTTGTAGTAGACCACGGTCGCAATGCCTTTGTTTTAGTGGATATTTTTGATGGCAATCAAGCGTGGGTGCCGTTCTTTTCTGGGAATTTGAGCACGAAGATTGTGGAGGAATATCCGCCGGAAGACTGTGAGCGGCCAATCTAAAGTCGGTACCAGTTTGCTCATTTGCTCAAACGTTAGAAGACGATTTTTTCTGACTTTATGAGACGCTTTGCGTTTGGCGAAGCGTCTTTTTGTTTGCTGCAATTGAGACAGCTCTAGCAACAATCTGTGCTGAGTTCTACCCAATACACAATACGGTCAGCTGCGATTACGCCATGAACGTTAGTCAATGGCGGCATCTGCCTGTGTTAAGAAGTCACCGACTTGCGATCGCGTGGGCATTGATGGTTGTGCCCCGGCTTGGCTCACCGACAATGCGGCGGTTGCTGAAGCCCAAATGACTGCCTGTTGGAGCGATCTCCCCTCAGCGATCGCCACCGCGAGGCCACCGTTAAAGGCATCGCCAGCGGCCACGGTATCCACTACCGAGACAGGAAAGGCGGGTATATGAAAGGTTTCCTGAGGAGTCCCGCAGAGGACGCCTTGCTCGCCCAGTTTGATGAGAACGGTGGTGGCTCCTTGCTGTTGGAGGTGAGCGATCGCCTTCTCGGCTTCAAGCAAATTGTTGACCGACCTTCCTGTGAGTTGCGCGGCTTCGACTTGATTAGGCGTCAGAATGTCGATGAATGGATAGATTGGGCGCAAGTCCATGGCTGGCACCGGGGCCGGATCGAGTATCACGGTAACGCCAGCGGCATGGGCCAGTTGGGCCGCTTGTGCCACGATCGCCGCTGGAATTTCGCATTGCAACAGCAGTAGCTGAGCCGTGGCGAACCGGCTCTTCAAGTGGGTGAGATCTGCTGCATTGACCCGACCATTGGCTCCCGGCACAATGACGATTTGGTTTTCGCCTGACTCGGCCACGGTGATGGTGGCGATGCCGGTGTAGGTTTCGGCATCCACTTGGACGGCGTCAATATTGATGCCATCAACCGCTAGCGCATGGCGTAACTGATGGCCAAAATCGTCGGCCCCGACGCGCCCTACCATCGCTGTACTGATGCTTTGACGGGCGGCGGCGACCGCTTGGTTCGCTCCCTTGCCGCCGGGAATGGTCGCGAAACTGTGGCCGGTCAAGGTTTCACCGGGTTGGGGTAGGCGAGGCGATCGCACCACCAAATCCATATTCAAACTGCCGCACACCAGAATCGTCATGGCGGTTAAAAGTCAAACGGATCGTCAGTGATGTCGGCGGGCTCATCGGTTTCGTCGTGCTGCCCGCTCCATTCGGTGGGGGGGCGATCGCTGCTCCAGGCCCACCAGGCTGATTGGCATTCGCCACATTGATAAAACTCTTGCCACTTTCGGCGATGCCCATCGGTATAAACGGGCGAGCGGCGATTAATCCACACTGCGGCCGACTCAGAAACGTTAGCCCCGCAGCGGGGACAGCCAAACTGGTAGGCATGCACGGCAGACTCAGACCAGGTTGGCGGCACGGGAGAAAAGGGATTCATATGCTGGGAAGGAACCATTTTCCCCATTATGGTCTGGTGATCGTAATCCCGCACAAAGTTGTAAATGGATACTGAGTATTTATGCGACAAGAGTTTACTGATAGACAAAAAGCACAGATTTACGTTCGAGATCGGGCACTTTGTGCTTTCTCCGGTAAAAGCCTGTGGATTTTAGACTATGGTCTCAGTCCAACATTCGATAGCGATTGGGTTGATCATATTAAACCAGCAGCTAAAGGTGGAGGGAATTCTATCGACAACGGTATTTGTGCAAGTTATTTTTACAATTCAAAGAAACGTGCTAATAGCCATGATAACAAACACTTATTCTTTGCTGGTAAGCCAACACGAGAATTTTTCTACTTTTATGAGACTGTTTCGATTGAGATAGCAGAGCATTTGAGACGTTTTGCCAATGTGTCCTTATCTGATTGGTATTTTAATCGAGCAGCCTATCGCTTTATGATTGCGCTTTACCGTCTGCGTATGCAAAGTTTCGGAAAGACATATGCACGTACTGAAAGCTACTACGCAAAAGCTGCAATGAAGATGCTGAAAGCGTGGAAGAAACTGATCAAAATTGAAGGAACCTTTGAACAAAGGGGATTAATGAATTCTCCAATCTCGACAGATCAGGAGCAATTGCGTCAGCTTCAGTATTGTCAAGCTGAGGCGGATGTTCTCGAACATCTTGATCAATGTTTTCCTTTTTATGAAAACTCATGCAACGCTATTGATGAACTTTCCACAGCTACAAATAATGATCTTCTAAAGTCAGTTCGAGATAAATACTCTGAAAATGAGTTTATGTCTCAAAGAGTTCGAGACTTAATTGAGATAAATGTTCATCGATTACAGGGTCTTTATGATGAATAGCTGGCCTATGCTTCACAAAGTCGTAAAACAACGTTGCGGATCGTCGGAACCCCTGTAGAATCGTGGCGTTAATCGGAAAAGGATGCGCCGATGCTGAACTTACTGTCGCTGGTGGGGCTTGCGGGTCTGTGCTTTGTGGCTTGGCTAGGGTCAGAAGACCGCCGTCGAATTCCCTGGAAGTTGATGGCGTGGGGCATTGGCCTCCAATTGGTATTAGGTCTGTTCATTTTTCGAGCGCCCATTACCCGTGAAATTGTGGTGTGGCTCAGTGGTTTGCTGAATGCGCTGATCGATGCTTCAGAAGAAGGGTCAAAATTTTTGTTTGGTCCCATTTTGGTGCCCGATTTAGGGGCTCAGGTGGGGCCGCAGGGGGCGGGTCGCTGGTTGGCTCGGGCATTAACGCCGCCGTTTACCCCGGTGCCAGGCGATCGCTTGGGCACCGACAATCTCAGCATGGGGTACATTCTGGCGTTTCGGGCGTTACCCCAGGTCATTTTCTTCGCTGCGATTTTTAATCTGCTTTACAACTTGGGGATTATTCAGCCGGTGGTGCGGGTCTTTGCCAAGTTTTTCCGCTCGGTGATGAATATCAGTGGAGCCGAATCTCTGGCGGGGGCGGCCAACATTTTTGTCGGCATTGAGTCAGCGATCGCCATCAAACCCTTTCTAGAACGCATGACTCGCAGTGAGTTGTGCGCCATTTTGGCCTCCTGCTTTGGCTCGATCGCCTCTACGGTGCTGGGGCTGTATGCCGGATATTTGCGAGGCACCTTTCCGGCGATCGCCGGTCACCTCATGTCGGCCTCGGTGCTCACCATTCCTGCCGCGTTCGTCATGGCAAAAATCCTGGTGCCAGAAACAGACGAACCAGAAACCCTCGGCAAAGTCCCCGATTTAACGCAGGACGAAGACGACCAAAAAAGTCCGATGGATGCCCTGATTTTGGGTGCTTTGGACGGCGTCAAAATGGCGGTCGGGATTGCGGCATCGTTGATTGCCATCCTGGGTTTAGTGGCCTTACTCAACCTGATATTTGCGTCTCTCGCTGGACTGCAAACCAGCAACATTGCGCTGTTGCGCCCCATTGGTCAAATTTTTAGCGTCATTACTCTCGACAACATTACGGGTGTCCTGTTCTTGCCACTCACCTTTTTGACGGGCGTCTCGACGGACTGGAACGAACTGTGGACGTGTTCGGTGCTGATCGGGCAAAGACTTTTGAAAACGGCGATTCCGCCCTATATCGCCTTGGCTGATTTATCGGCTGAAGGTGTCTTGAGCGATCGCGCCTTAGTCATTGTCAGCTACGTGCTCTGCGGCTTTGCCCATGTGCCCTCTGTCGGCATTTTTGTCGGCGGCCTCGCCGGACTCGTGCCCTCCCGCAGTCACGATATTTCTTCTCTCGGGTGGAAAGCCCTTTGGGCGGGCACCTTGGCGACTTTGATGACCGGATGCATTGCGGGCGTGTGGTTTTATGACGGTACGGCGGTGTTGGGTCGCTAGACTCGCCAATGTCTGTATGGATGATGCCTGACAGGCGGCACTTTTATCGCGGCGATCGCGTCATCTCATCGGTGTCTATCTGACGATTGGGGGCTTCGGTTTGTGATCAAGCAAGCGTTGACAAAAGTCTGGCACCGTTATCATCAGTCGTTACCGTGGTTGCTGGGCTTGGGACTGCTCTCGGGCCTCGCGATCGCCCCACGGCCAAATCCGGTGGTTGTCATTGCTGCCGACCCCGCGATCGCAACTCTGGAGCCGATGACAGCACTAGAGCCGACCGCAGAGACCGACGAGCAGTTTCTCTGGCAAATTGAGACGCCCACTAACACGGTGTATTTGCTCGGTTCTATTCATTTTCTAGACGCTGACAGCTATCCGTTGCCCGAGGTCATGCAGGCGGCATTTAGCGATGCCGAAAAGCTCGTGCTAGAAGCCGACGTTGGCCCCGGCACCGAAGCCGAAGTGGCCGCGTTGCTGTGGGAAGCGGCCCTGCCTGAGCCGGGTGAATCTTTGACAGACGTGCTCGATGTTGAAACCTATGGGTTAGCGGCACAACGAGTGAACGAACTCGGGCTGTCGATTCAGATGTTCGAACCGTTTGAGCCCTGGTTTTTGGCGGTTTCTCTGACGGCTTTTGAACTCATTTCCCTCGGTTTTACGCCCGAATATGGAGTCGATCAGCACTTTTACCAACAGGCACAAGCGAATGGCAAGCCCATCTTGTTTTTAGAAACTGCCGAGCAGCAGTTTGACTTATTTGAGCAGCTATCGATCGCCGAACAACGCCTGTTTACGGAGCAAACCCTGGCAGAACTCGACCTGTTTGAGGACTCCTTTAACGAAATCGTGGGTGCATGGGAAACGGGAGATCGCGATCACATGGCCGAAATTTTGCTGACGAGCTTTGCCGATTATCCCGAAATGCAGGCGATTTTTCTCAGCGATCGCAACCGTGACTGGGTCAATCAAATCTTGCCCTGGCTCGAATCTGACGAAGATTACCTGATTGTTGTTGGAGCACTCCACCTCGTGGGTCCGGATAATGTGCTCGATCTCTTGGCGGCAGCCGGCTATGAGGCCGAGCAACTGTAATGCCAATCTGAATCAGGTGGGTGTATTGAGGCGGCGGTTGAGTGCGTCCTTCCAGTCTGTACTCCGGCAAGCTTGGCAACATGGGAGGGGACTGGGGTGGCTCTCAGCGATCGTGGTCAGTCTGTGAATCGGCAATATCTAAACTAGGATAACGGTAAGGTTTGAGGCGTTTGTCATGGCGGATGGTGAACCAACACAAGTGCGGCAGAGTCAACTGCACCAACAACTGGTGATAGACCTGGAAACGACGGAAGAACTCGGCAAACTGTCGCAGTTTTTGGTCGATGTGCAGCATCACCAGGTGGAAGGATTTGTCTGTAAAAAAGGACTGCTGAGTTTTGATCCGGTGCCGATCATGTGGGTGCAGGTCGACTCTGTGGGCCAAGACTGTATCTTGGTGCGTCGCAGTGGGGCCACCATTTCGGAACGGTTGGATGCGGCGATCGCCCTCGATCACCAAGCCATCTGGTCGGACGCTGGCAGCGAGGTGGGACAACTAGTCGATTATTGCATCGACCTCGCGACCGGTGAGATTACTCAATACCTGTTCACCGCCCCTGGTTGGCAGGGCTTGACCGATGGGGTGTACACGTTTGCCCCAACGGCTGTGGTGAGTGTGGGCAAAAAGCGCATGATGGTGCAACAAGCCGCTCTCCAGCAGGCCGAGCAATTTGTTCCAGGTGTCCAAGATCGGGTGCAGCAAGCGTGGCAGCAAGATCTGAACCGGACCCGACAGGATATGCAGGGGGCGATCGATAGCACTCGGGAAGTTGCTGAGCAGGTACAAAACCAAGCGCAAAAACTGACCGAACAGGCCCGTAGTCAGTTTGGCCAAGTCTTTGGCCAGGTCAAAAAACGCAGCAAAGGTTGGCGATCGCAGGTCAATGATCGCTTTGCGGATGCGGCTTCTAACTTTGACCAAGGGCGTCGACCCAGTCCGCCCCAGGTGCCCGGCGATACCATCGATGTGGATTCCGAGGAAATTTGGCCCGAAGAGAATGACTCTTCCCATCAACCTTAGGGATGGGAATTGAATTGCGGAGATCGCTGGAAAAGAATTTCCCGCTTGTAGGGTGTTATGAGCGCAGCGTAATGCACCGCAGCCAGGTACTTGGATGTTGGAAAATTCCGATCCCTTCGTTGCCGGATCGCAGTGAGACGACGTTATTGCAATCTGCTGTCGGTTTACTAAGCTGACTCTAGGCCGACTGCGAGGTAATGGACGAAGTTCCCTGGTGACCTTGCAACCGCAGCGCCCGCTGGTAATCGTGTAACGCCCCTTCGGCATCATCGGCCGCAGCGCGAGCTTGGGCGCGACTAATGTAAGCGTCAGTCAAATTGGGATCTAGCTTCAGAGCCTGCGTAAAGTCTTGGAGCGCCGCTTGGGCATTGCCCAACTCGTAGTAAGCATTGCCGCGATTGTTATAGGCTTCGGCGTAATTGGCGTCTTGTTGAATCGCTTGATCAAAATCTTGAATCGCCGACTCATATTGGCCTGCTTGCAACCGCAATAGCCCCCGTTCGTTGTAAGGACGGGCTTTATGGGGCTCAATGGTTAGGGCTTTGGTATAGTCGGCGATCGCTCCTTTGGGGTCGCCTAATTCGGCGCGAAGCTTGCCGCGACTGTGATAAATCTCCGCCATTTGCGTGGCTGATGCGGAGGTTTTTTCGTAAGTTTGCGTCATGCCCGAAGCCGTGCCATGGGGATCTGCCGGGGTACCTGACTGCAAAACTGGGGCAGCTGCCTGTGATAGTTCAGCCGTGAGCTGCATGACTTTTTGGTAGTCATTGACCGCGCCCTCGGTATCGCCCAGCTTGTGGCGCAGCAGTCCCCGATTACCATAGGCCTCGACAAATTGCGGGTTGAGCTCGATCGCCTGATTCATATCGGCGATCGCTTGATACAGGTTGCCCAAGTGCATATGGGCTAAACCACGGCTGTGCAAGGCATCCGCGAGCGACGGTTTGTACGTCAACGCTTGATTGAAATCGGCGATCGCCTGCGAGTAGTCCTCTAAATGCAAATAGGCACAACCCCGCCAAAGATAGACTTTGGCAAACTTCGGTGAATAGGCCAGGGCTTGCTCAAAGTCACGAATGGCTGCCGTGTAGCGGGACTGCATTAAAGCGGTCAATCCACGCCCACCGTAAGCTTTAGCCGAGGTGGGATCGAGCTGCAGCGCCGATTCAAAATCAGCCATCGCCGCCGCATAATCGCCAATTTTGCGGTAGAGATTGCCCCGGTTCAAATAAGCGTTGACGTAGTCAGGGTTGAGCTCCAAAGCATCTGTAAAGCTTTTTAGCGCTTCCTGAGCCCGCCCCAAATCGCTCAGAGCACAAGCTCGGTTGTAGTGCGCCTTACTGTAACTGGGCTCGATTTTTAAGACCTGGTCGAACAAAACCACTGCCTCGGCCAGCTCGCCCCGACGTGCCCGATCAATCGCCTCATTGAGTATCGTTTTCCACTGCATGTTTGCACCTCAACCCTCAGAGGCCGATCCCAGTCTTCTGGTTGAACTAACGCTACCTTGGCAAGATGGCTCCAGCTTTGGCCCAGCTTCGGTATTTACGTACCTTACTACTAGCGCATCTCAACCTCAACAATCACAAAAGTTGTGCTTGCGAGTGTCGTCAAAGGCAGCCTGACGACCCACCTGTAGAGTCTGGAATGTACGACTTCCCAAGAGATTGACCGTACATACTCAATATCTGCGATGTCTATACATTAAGCGAAAGGGGCCTAAAGCCAGGAGTCATGCTTGATTGGGTTCATACAATCTTCATAAAACAGCTCAAGATTCTTGGTGCGTTCACAAATATTATCCGGCGAATCGGAAATTCTTGGGTTGTGCTCATCTGCAAACAGTGCCTTCGGCTAACGAACGTTCTAGGGAAATGCCCCAAAGCCTGGGCCTGACGGTCATCATCATGCCCGGGGGTCGGGATGATTACCCCGCTGAGAGTAACTGCACCGCAGCCTGATTATGGCGTCGCGTGAGGGCCGGTAAGTCCACCGTGGTGAGCCGACCCTGATCGACCACCCGGCGACCGTTAATAAAGCTGTAGGCGACTTGATCCACATGGCAAAACAAGAGTGCCGCCACTGGGTCATGCACCGCTGCGCCTGCCAGAGAGGGCTGTTCTAGGTCAATCGCGATAAAGTCAGCGGCCATGTTGGGGGCCAGCATACCGATGTCATCGCGGCCCAGCACGCGCGCCCCGCCCCGGGTGGCGATCGCCAGCGCTTCTCTCGCGGTCAAAGCACCGGGGGCTTCATCCCGCACTCGTGCGGCTAACATGGCCATCCGCGCCTCCTGCATTAAATGTCCCGAGTCGTTAGAGGCCGAACCATCGACCCCTAGCCCGACGGGAATCTGCAAATCCAACATTTTGCGAATGGGGGCAATGCCACTGGCCAGGCGCATGTTGCTGCAGGGACAATGGGCGACTCCGGTGCCTGTCGCCGCGAACTGGCCGAGAGAGCTGTCGCTTAATTTGACGCAGTGAGCGTGCCAGACATCGTCTCCGAGCCAGCCGACCGATTCGGCATATTCACCGGGAATCTGGCCAAACCGCTCTAGGCTATAGTTCACATCGCTGACATTTTCGGCCAGGTGAGTGTGTAATCGCACGCCTGGGTAGCTGCGGGCCATGGCGGCAGATTCCCGCATTAAATCTTGGGAAACGGTGAAGGGGGAGCACGGGGCCAGGGTAATGCGCAGCATGGCGTAACGCTCATTATCGTGATACTGCTCAATCAGCCGCTGACTGTCTTGCAGAATGAAGTCTTCCGCTTCGACCAAGCCGTCTGGGGGCAGTCCGCCTTTGCTTTCGCCGATGCTCATGCTGCCGCGATTGGCATGAAATCGCAAGCCAATTTCCTGAATCGCCTGAATTTCGTCGTCGAGGGTGCAGTCGTTGGGGAATAAGTAGTTGTGGTCACTCGCGGTGGTGCAGCCCGACAAAATGAGTTCGGCGGCGGCCATTTGGGCACTGGTGCGCAGAATATCGGCGGTGATATTGGACCAGAGCGGATATAAACCTTGGAGCCACTGAAAGAGTTCGTGATTTTGAGCGGCGGGAATGACGCGCGTTAACGTCTGAAAAAAATGATGATGGGTGTTGACCAGTCCCGGCAACACAATGTAGCGATCGCTCAAATCCAGCACTTCATCAGCCGTGTCGGGTAACTCGGCGGTGGTGCCCACTTGTTCAATCACGTGGTCACGAACGAACAGCGCTCCCTGTCGAATTTCTCGCTGTGCATCATCAAAGGTCGCCAGGGTATGGATGTTTTTGACTAACAAAGTGCCCACGCGCGGTTCTCCTTAACTGGTTTGGTAGGTGCGATCGCCCCATCATATTCTCAGGTGCGCCAATTGCTAGTGGTGTATTGCATCCAGCGAAACCTCTGTTTACTTATCAGGAGCAAGCACTGAGCGGGGGACTGGATAAGCGCTTGGCCGATTACTGAGTCAGGTGCAATGACAGAGCCATAGGCCATAAAGCTTCCGCTACGCTCCAAACGATGAAAAAGTGTGATGTCCTTTATCAGGTAGAGGCTCCCGGTCCCTTGACTGTGATCTCAGGGTACCGAGTCATTCCAGGGACTGGGGGCCTGGAGCGATCGGATGGGGGTATTTTCAGAGCAAACACTTTTTTATATCGAACGCATGGTATAAAAAGGCATGCCTAAAATTGTTGACCACGATCGCTATCGGCGAGAGCTGTTGGCTCAATGCCTTTCTCTATTTGCTGAGCAGGGCTTTGGGGCCGTCACCATGCGCCAAATTGCGGGCAGTCTGGGGGTTTCCACCGGCACGCTGTATCACTACTTTCCCAACAAGGAGAGCATCTTTGTTCAGTTGGTGGAAGAGTACTGCAATCAGGATGTCCCTAAGTTCTTTGCCCAGGCCCCTATCGACGCCACCCCAGAGGAGAAATTGCGATGTGTGATGGCGTTTTTTCTCGCTAACTACCAGGCATTTCAGCAGCAGCTGTTGATTTGGATTGACTATTACCAACACTGCCAGTACGCCGGTAAGGACAGCAACACAGTGTTACAGCAGTTTTGGCAGCAGACGCAGCAGCAGTTAGGGGCGTATTTGCAGTGGCCTCCCGAGCAAGTGGATGGCCTGCTGATTTATTTGGATGGCTTGCTTTTGCAGTGCCTTTACGGACGGAGCGAAACGGACATCGCTCGTCAGATTGACGCCTTTTGCCAACTCTATAGGAGCCGATAGGATGCTTTTTTTGACAGAAGTGGTCCCCGATTTGTGGACGGCAACCCAATCACAGCGCTTTTTAGGGTTAGAAGTGGGCTGTCGGATGACTGTGGTGCGCTTGCCCAACCGCGAGCTGGTGTTGATTTCACCATTGCCGCTGAAGAGTGGCGATCGCGCCCGATTAGATGCGCTGGGCACCGTCAAGCACCTGATTGCGCCCAATCGGTTTCATCATCTTTATTTCGGGGCAGCTCAGGCTTTGTATCCGCACGCTCAGGCGTGGGGCGTCGAAGGGCTGGCCCAAAAACGTCCCGATCTCCGGTTCGACGGCGTGTTAGACGAGCCCGGCAATTTTGCGGGGGCTCTTCACTACCTCCCCTTCTCAGGCTTGGGCAGCATCATGTTGCAAGGGATCCAACTGGCGAATGAAACGGTGTTTTGGCATCAGCTGAGTCAGACGCTCATCCTCACGGATCTGGCCTTTAACTTTGATGAAACGTTTCCGTTTACGTCGCGGCTCGCCGCCCAGGTGTTAGGCAGTTATCAAACGCTGCGTCCCACCCGACTCGAAAAATGGGGCAGCTTTGATAAAGAGGCGGTGGCCCGGTCGATGCGCCAGGTTTTGCACTGGGAGTTCGATCGCGTGATTCCCGGCCATGGCTCGATTGTGGAGCATGATGCCAAAGCGCAGCTGAGAGCCGGGTTTGAATGGTTTTTGGGGCGATCGCTGGCGGTGGAGACTTCTCTCGCCACATCGCGCCCCGCTTGACCCGGCGGCATGGCGAACAGGTGAGGGCGATCGCGACACGACTCACGCGCCAAGACCGCATTCATAATCATTCACTGATAAGATCAGGGCCGACATTCACACGCAACATCATGTTAACGATCGCCCTGCCCAAAGGTGCCCTGCTCCAAGAAAGTATTGCCCGGTTTCAAGCGATCGGTCTGGACTTTAGTGCCTTTCTCGACAAGTCCAATCGCCAGTTGCAAATCACGACCCCCAACGGCAAGGCGCAAGGGCTGCTCGTGCGTGCGCAGGATGTGCCCGTGTACGTAGAGTACGGACAAGCTCAGCTCGGCATTGTCGGCTATGACGTGCTGCGCGAAAAGCAGGCTGACGTGGCGCAACTGGCTGATTTAGGGTTTGGGCACTGCCGCATGTCGGTCGCGGTGAAAGCGAGCAGTCCCTATCGGTCAGCGCTGGATCTGCCGGCCCACTGCCGCGTCGCGTCTAAATTTGTGAAATGCGCCCGCGACTATTTCAACAGTATTGATCTGCCGGTGGATATTGTGCCGCTGTACGGTTCGGTAGAGCTCGGCCCGATCACGGGGATGTCTGAAGCCATTGTGGATTTGGTCTCGACCGGGCGCACCCTCCAGGAAAATAATTTGATGGAACTGGAAGTACTGTATGAAAGCACGGCGCGACTGATCGCTCACCCCATCAGCTATCGGGTCAACTCGGATGGTTTGAGCGATCTGATTCAGCAATTGCGATCGCCTGCTTTGGTGACGATTTAGGGTCGCCCGGCAGGGTGGTTTCATCGTCGGCAGAGAAAACTCGGATCGGGCGGTTTGAGGTTTCTGTAGTCGGGGCTTGGCACTGCCCAGCCCTGACAGCCCCGACGAACTATCGCCGAAGCAGAATTGCTTTTGGCGCACATGAAACCGCTCCAGGGCCGCCCAGCCTTAGCGATCGCCCATGGTTTTCGTTACCTAAGATACAGTGTGAAGAGTGTCATCCCTAACGGATTCGCTGGCTGGGGGGTGGCGGCTTTGTCCTTTGATCGGCGATCGCATTTTCTCGTGTTATGACCACAGCCACTGATACGCCTCCTTCCACTACTGCCGCAGCCCCCAATAGCGATTGGCGGTTGTTTTTGCGCTTGTGGCCGTACATTCGCGCTCAGCGTCGCTATTTGTGGCTGCCGTTTGTGTTGCTGGTGCCGCTTTCCCTTGCCAACGCCCTCCAGCCGATTTTGATTGGTCAGGCTATTTCTCTGATTCGGCAAGAGCCCGTGGCCTGGTTTTTGCAAGAGCGCACTCTGCAAGGGGGGCTCAATCTGCTGGTGGCGCTGCTGTTAGTAACGGTCGCGGTGCGGCTGACCCTCGATGGTTGGCAAAGCTTTCTCGTGCAAAAAGTGGGCCAACGCATCACCGCGAATATCCGCAATGATTTGTTCACCCACGTCACGTCCCTCGCCGTGCGGTTCTTCGATCGCACCCCAGTCGGTAAACTGATTACCCGCCTCACCAGCGATGTGGATGCGCTGGGCGACGTATTTTCCACCGGGGCAGTGGGCATTTTTAGCGACATTTTTTCCATCGGCGTCATCGCGATCGCGATGTTTTGGCTGCAATGGCAGCTCGCGCTGATGTTGATTGGCATGTTGATTCCCGTCACCTGGCTGATCATTTACTTTCAGCAGCAGTACCGCAAAGCGAACTATCGCGCCCGCGAAAAACTTTCTGAACTGAACGCCACCCTGCAAGAAAACATCATGGGTATCGAAGTGGTGCAGATGTTTCGCCGCGAGCGCTTCAATGCGGAGTCGTTTCGGACGACGAATACCCAATATGTGCAGGCGATCGATAAAACCATCTTTCACGACTCTGCCGTTTCCTCCACGCTGGAATGGATTGCCCTGGTGGCGATCGCCGGTGTGCTCTGGTTAGGCGGCTACCTCGTCATGCAAGAGTCCCTGACCTTCGGGGTGTTGGCGTCGTTCATTTTGTTTGCCCAGCGCCTATTTGACCCATTGCGCCAATTTGCCGACAAGTTCACCTCCATTCAGGCTGGATTCACCGCTGTTGAGCGCATTACTGACCTGTTCAACGTCCCCGTCGAGATTCAAGACCCGGGACATACTCAACTCTCGCAGACGAGCCCTGAGCCAGTGCCGGTCAACACCCTCGTGAACGGCTCGGCTCATGCCCCGCTCGCTGCCGCGATCGCTGAGCAGAATGGCGATCGGACGGTAGCAGAGCGCGTCAAAGCCTCGGAAATTTGCTTTGATCACGTGCAATTTGGCTACAAGCCGGATGAATACGTGCTCAAAAATCTGAATTTCACCATTCAACCCGGCGAAAAGGTGGCCTTGGTCGGTCCGACGGGAGCGGGCAAA
The DNA here is from genome assembly GCF_004212215.1 of Leptolyngbya iicbica LK. Taxonomy (NCBI): domain Bacteria; kingdom Bacillati; phylum Cyanobacteriota; class Cyanophyceae; order Leptolyngbyales; family Leptolyngbyaceae; genus Leptolyngbya; species Leptolyngbya iicbica. The sequence continues at coordinate 24,802 of NZ_QVFV01000010.1, read as the reverse complement.
AGCTCTATTATTCGTCTGCTGTGTCGGCTCTATGACGTCACCCACGGCGAGATTTTGTTGGATGGTGTCAACATTCGCGATCTGCCTCAGGCCGAGCTGCGCCGCCGCATGGCCGTCATTTTGCAAGATGGCTTTTTGTTTGCCGGGGATGTGAAAAGCAACATCACCCTCGGCGAAAACTATTCCCTAGAGGCAGTTAAAGAAGCCGCGTTCAAAACCAACGTCGCCCCGTTCATTGAACAGCTGCCCCAGGGCTACGACACCCTACTGCGCGAACGAGGAACCAATCTCTCGGGGGGGCAAAAACAGCTGCTCGCCTTTGCTCGCGCCGCCATTCGCAATCCAGGTATCCTCATTTTGGACGAGGCCACGGCCAACCTGGATGTCGGTACTGAAGCCCTGATTCAAGATGCCCTCGAAAAGCTACTGGAAGATCGCACGGCCATTATCATTGCCCACCGCCTTTCCACCATCCGTAATGTTGATCGCATTTTGGTGCTCAAGCAAGGTGAATTGATCGAACAAGGCAACCACGAGGCGCTATTGGCCCACAATGGCTTATATGCCAGCTTGTACAAGTTGCAAATGCTAGAAGGCTAGTGCCATGGCAAGGCGAGTGAACAGATCAGCGATGGCATGGCGTCGGTGCTGATCAGGGTGTCTGGCCCTGGCTGGGGATAGCGATCGCGCCAATGATCCGGGCTGCTGTTTCAGTGATATTGGCGATTGCTCCGGACAACTTCATTAAAAATTTAAATTAAACTCCGTATTTTTCATGAAATTAATGAGTTTGCCTACTTACAACGTTAAGAAAGTTCGGCTTATACTTCACCTATCCATTTGATTGATTATGAGCAAATAGAAGTTACTCAATTATTTCTATTTGCTCAGGCGTTTAATCACGAGAGTTCTCTTTGGGGCTGCATTTAAGGCCAACTTCTTTGCTCAATCGGGTTTAGCTCAGTAAGGTTATTTGGCTTTTTGGATATTCAGGTTTATACGGTGCTGATTTCTCGGTCTTTTTGAGAAACGGTGTAGTTCAGCTGGGTCTGAAAATATTTCTGGATGGCCCAATGCTGGAGTCTATTTCAGGCAGTTGATGAATACCTGCATTGAGAACGGGGCGGTTTGCAAGCATCAATCGTAAGGCTGGCCCTAAAACGCTCTAACCTATGCAGATTGAAAAGTGAGGCTCCATCTGATTGCTAAGCATTCAAGAAGAACTTGAACCTTTATGTGGACGCAAGATGTTTTTAGACATTGAGCTGACTGAGATTAATGGTGGTATTTGCATCTCCTCAATTTAATTGGCTATCGCTTTACCGTCGGTGCGGACGCTATCGGCGGTGGCTGATGATTGGCCTAGCGATGTTGAGCGCAATGACAGTAATTGCGTTTGGGAGTTGCTCCGCTTTGCGCTCATCAGCTGTAGCGCCGCCGCCCAATATTTTGGTTGATCAATTTGGCTATCGCCCGAGTGATACCAAAGTAGCGGTGATTCAGCAGGCGAATGCTACGGCAGAGGATGCGCCGAGTCTGTATCAGCACCTGACAGATACTTTTCAAGTGGTGAATGTTGCTGCGCCGGATGTCCCGGTTTATGTTGCCGCAGCGGAACTTTGGGAGGCGGGCAAAATTCATGACCAATCTGGCGATCGCGCGGCTTGGTTTGATTTTTCAACGGTGCAAACACCGGGCGAATATGTGGTCAAAAACGCTCGGACGGGAGAAACCTCTGCCCAGTTTGCGATCGCGCCCGATGTTTACCAAGATGTGCTGAAAACAGCCACCCGTATGTACTACTACCAGCGCAGTGGGTTTGAGAAAGCGCCACCCCATGCTGATCCCCGCTGGACTGATCGCGCCGCCTTTTTGGGACCTGGCCAAGATCCTGAAGCTCGCTTTGTAGATGATAAAGAGAATGCTGCGCTGGCAAGGGATATGCGTGGCGGCTGGTTTGATGCGGGCGACACCAACAAATACATCACGTTTGCGGCGCAACCGCTGCATCTGTTGCTGAGTGCTTACACTCAAAATCCGGCCCTGTGGACGGATGATTTCAATATTCCAGAGTCGGGCAATGGCATTCCTGACTTACTGGATGAAGTTCGATACGAACTCGATTGGTTCCAACGGATGCAAGATGACGACGGCGGGGTTTTCATCAAGTTAGGCGCCCTAGAATATGATGCCGCCCGTACTCCTGGTCGCGATCGCCGCCCTCGATTTTATGGCCCCAAGTGTTCGTCTTCCACCATTGATCTGGCCAGCACCTTTGCCCACGCAGCGGTAGTGTTTCGCGACTTTCCTGCATTGCAGGCAGAGGCCGAGACGTTAGAGGCGCGATCGCTCCAGGCTTGGGATTGGTTTAACCGCAATCCGATCCAGACAGAATGTGATACTCAAGAAATCAAAGCTGGCGACGCCGACCGCGACCCCGCAGTGCAAATGGGTGGGGCAGTTTTGGCCGCCGTTTACTTATCCCAGTTGCGAGACGATCCGCAGTTTCACACTTACGTTCGCGAGCATTATCGCGAGACTCGGCCCTTCGACAACGCCATGGGCGTACTCTATGCCTCGTCAGTGGTCGATGGTCTAGTGGCCTACAGCCAGTTCCCTAAGACGCCGACTGACTTTGCGGCTCAACTGTCAGCTGATTTCTCAGCGCTCTTTTTTGACCAACTATCGCCCTTCTTTGAGCGCACCTTAGATTTAGATCCGTATCGGGCTTACATGCCAGATGGCCAGTATCACTGGGGCAGCAATGCGGTGAAAAGTAACTTTGGCAATGTCAATGACGCGATCAGCGCCGCCGCCGCGACCCGCCAGCAGGCTGACATGTATACCGATCAAGCCCTGGGCTATCTGCACTATTTACATGGCGTCAATCCGTTGGGCATGGTGTACCTCACGAATATGTACGACGTTGGTGCTGAGTATTCGGCTAATGAAATGTTTCATGAGTGGTTGGGGAGAGGGATCTATAAAAATGCCCTCACCTCTCCCAGTGGACCCGCACCCGGATACCTTACCGGGGGGCCGAATAACCGCTACACGGGGCCTGCCGAGGGCCTTGCCGAGCGACCAATTATGCGCGCCTATTTAGATCGAAGTGATTCGGAGTTGTATATGTGGGAGATTACGGAACCTTCGATCACGTATCAAGCCCCTTATATCAGGCTGTTATCACGGCTGTCGCGATCGCCACTAGCCTCCCAAAGTTCAACTTCAACTGTTTTGAAGCGGCCTATCGTCAATTAGCTTTTCTCTATTGATTTTCACATTTTGTCATGACGACCTTTATTTCAATCTGCATCGCCACTTATAAACGTCCTGAGGGCTTAGCTCGATTATTAGAAGGCATCGACAATCTCCGATTTAGTGAACTTGACGCCCCCAAGATTGAAGTAGTGATTGCGGATAATGACCGAGAGGGCTCAGCCAAACCGGTTTATGAGTCGGTAAAACCCACCTTTAAATGGGAGCTGGTCTACGGAGTTGAGCCCCAACAAGGAGTAACGTTTGCCCGCAATCGCTCCCTCTTGCTGGCATCCCCCGATGCTGAGTTCTTCGTTTTTATTGATGATGATGAAGTGCCTTCTCCCTTTTGGTTAGAGACACTGCTACTGTGCCAAAAAGAATATCAGGCTGATATCGTCACCGGGCCGGTCGTGCCCAAATTTGAGGCTACTGAAGTTCCTGACTGGATAGTCAAAGGCGGCTTTTTTGACCCCGCCCAGCATGAAACTGGTAAACTCATGGGCGTCGCGTTTACTAACAATACCCTGGCCAAAAGTCACCTGCTGCAAGGGTTAGAGCATCCCTTTGATGACCGATTGGCTTTTAAGGGAGCAGAAGATGTTGATCTATTTACCCGATTCTTCGCAGAGGGAGGCAAAATCGTCTGGTGTAGTGAAGCGATCGTTTACGAATTTATTCCCGAAAATCGTATGCGGATCAAATGGCTGGTAGATCGGAATTATTACGGCTATAGTGCTCACAGTTTGACTGAGAAAAAATATTTTCCGTCTCTGTTTATTCAAACCCAAAGAGTGATTAAAGGGTGTTTGAATATTGTGCTGGGATTATGCCTGCTGATACCCGGTTTATTGCTCGGGCGACACCGACTGGCCCAAGCCCTAATTTATGTATATCGAGGGTTAGGGAGTCTGTCAGGCTTGTTCAATATTCAGGGCGATTGGGGCGGTGCTAATCGTTAGCCGTTGACTTTGTGTCCCTGAAACGATGTCAGCCCGGGAATAGGGCTTCTAGCTTCAAATCAGAGGCCGCCTGTACGAGAGCAGGAATATCGTCCGTCTGAGCCAGGTAGGGCATGGTTCCCAAGACAGGCAGTTGGGTGAGGCGCTCGATTAGGTCAATGGGAGCCCAGTTTTGTTGCTCTGCTTTTGTGAGGGGGGCGGTGCAGTTCAGAATAATTCCCCGAACGGAGAGCTGATATTGACGGGCGAGGGCGGTGTTAGCGACGGCTTGAGCGATCGCCCCTAGCTTCACTGGAATCACCAATACAATCGGCAAGTGCCAGGCGGCGGCGAGATCGGCGATCGTCCACTCATCTGTCACGGGAGAGCCCAAACCGCCCAACGCTTCTACCAAAACAAACTGGCGCTCGGCCAACAGTTGACTGAGATGTTGCCAAACTACGGTTAAGTCAATGCTTTTGCCCTCTTGAGCGGCGGCGAGGGGGGGCGCAAGGGGGGCGGCAAAGCGCTGCGGCGTCAGTGATTCAGCTGATTGTTGCAGATCAAAGAGGCGAGTGTAGGTTTCAAAATCGCCAATGCCCGATTGGACGGGCTTCATCAAGCCCAGGGAGTTGGCCCCAAAATGCTTGAGCCAATAAGCGGCGATCGCGGTGGTGACGATGGTCTTGCCGACATCGGTATCAGACCCCGTAATCAACAACCCATTTTTGACAGGAGTGCTCATGGCTAATTCTTGACAAACTGCAGAGTAAACTCAGATTCGCCGGTGGCCGTGACATCGACCGCGTAATCTCCCCCGACGGGGGCAGCATCTTCCCACAGCTCGACCCCCGACACTAACGGATCACCCGTGGGCAACTGCACCGAAAAGGTGGTCGGGGCACTCGAACGCGCCACCCGAATTTCCAACACTTCCCCCTCGCGCAGGCTGATCACATAGCGGCGAATCCGGCCTGGCCCCGCACTATTGGCGACTAATGTGGTGTTTTGTCCTGAGGGAAATCGCACTCGCTGCTCAGAAATGATTTCTGGCTCATCGGGCGTTTCCGGTTCCTCGGGTTCCGTGGGGGTTTCCGGCTCCTCGGGTTCTGTCGGCGTTTCTGAGTCATTGGCTTCAAGAGAGACATTGAGGCGATAGTCGCTCTGCTCGACTCCCTCAACCGGCCTTAATTGCACGGTGTAATTGCCCGTAAACTCCAGCGTGCCGGTCCATCCCAAGACCCGGCGGGCTTGCCGATCAGGGGGATTGCCGTTGGGCGCGAGTACGGTCATCAGCACGCCTTCGCCTTCGAGTTGCGCGAGTAGGGTTTCGCCCTCACGACCCGCCACAATATAGTTGACGGTTTCGTTTGCTTTCAGACTGCCTTCAACGGTGGTGGAGTCACCCGCGCGAATGTCTAAATTTTGCGTGTATTCTACAGGCTCCGTTGGCGGTTCGGGCTCGGGCTCGGGGGTCGGGGTTGTGGGTGGCGTAGTGGGACGGTCTGGATCAATTTCAATTTCTGGCACATCCGGCTGATTGCTCGGAGCCCGGTTGAGGGTGGTGACGAGGCCCCAACCGCCGAGGCCAGCGACTAAGGCCAAACCTAACGCTAAGGCCCCAATCGCTAAGGGATTTTCCCAAATCGAGCCCTCATCTTCTTCGAGCACTGCCGGCGTTGAGGGGCGGTAAGTCTGAGGTGACTCTGGCCCAGCCATGGTGGTTGATTGCGGCGATCGCCCCACGGCCACTGTCCGCACTTGTGAGGCTGGGGCCGCCGCTGGCGTAAACGGTGGTTGGGGGCGTGCAGCCGCAAAATTGCCAACTGTGCCCAGGGCTTGAGCCATTTCACTGACGGTTTGATAGCGATCGCCGGGTCGGTAGCTGGTTGCCTTATCCAGTACCTGAGTCAGCCCCGGACTCACGTCTGCATAATCATGCCAATACCAGGTCAAATTCACATCATCAAAAATGTCTTGTGGTTCGCGGCCGCTGAGCAGCACGATCGCCGTCACCGCCAAGGCATACAAATCGCTACTGGGGTAGGCTCGACCCGACTGCATCTGTTCGCTCGGCGCGTAACCCGGTTTGCCGACGGTGGTCGCGTGATGGGTCTGCCCCGACAGTTGCACCCGGGTGACTACTTCTTTCACCACGCCAAAGTCGATGAGCACTGGTAGGCGGTCTTGGTTGCGCAGCAAAATATTGTCCGGACTGATGTCACGGTGAATGATGCCCTTGGCGTGAATGTGGGCGAGAACGGGCAACATTTGCTGAAGAAACTGCCGGACTTCGGCTTCCGAAAAGGTTGCGTTTTGCAGTCGGCGCTGATTTAGCAACTCCCGATAGGACGGTCCCTCGACATAGTCCTGCACCAAAAACAGTCGTCCTTCTACCTCAAAGGTGGCGCGGAACTGAGGAATTTGGGGATGCTGGATCTGATAAAGAATAGTGGCTTCCCGCTGGAACAGTTCGGTCGACTTGCTGGAGAAATGGTCTTCTCCCTGCTGGGGCAAAAATTCTTTGACGGCACAACGCTCGTTGAAGCGACCTTGGTCTTGTGCCAGATATGTGCGCCCAAAGCCCCCCTGCCCAAGCAGTTGAACGATCTGATATCGCGACTGAAGTACCGTGCCAAAGGGGAGTGGAGAATACATAAACCAACGTCTCTGGGCAAAACACAAGCAAGCATACCTCAATCAAGGTAGCCTGCCCTCAAGATTTATCGATTGTAGAGTGTGCCAATCTCACTTGGCAGGTTTCGGACCCATGGGGTTCCAATCCGTCACTAAAGCATGGGGATGGAATTGATTGATGGAATTAGTTGCTATGGCTGTCTCGGCTATTGAATATCAGGCACCATGATGGTTTGGCTCAAGTTTCGGTTCTGCATCGTCCTCACCCTTGGGGGGCATCTGGTCTGACCTATCGATATTGGCAGAAGGCTGTGATTGCCGACTATGGCGATTTGACACCGATGTTCTGAATGCGGCATTCAGTTCACCGCATGTGGAATTGATGGGGAGAGTCGGGTTGCCGTAATCTGCAAACCCCGATGAGGTCTTAAAATGAGGGTGCTTTGCTCCTAACGTTAGCGGGCATGTCGGCATTTGCGGGGTCTGTGTGGTGGTACGCAAGCTGCTTTTAGAGCGTCCAATTTTAGTCGGTGGGCTAGGTTTAGCGGCGACGTTGAGTTTGTTGGGTGGATTACAGGATGTGTTGGCCGACAGCACCACTGTGGCGGGGCTGATTGCGACGGGGGCGGGTGTCTGGTGGTGGCGACGTCAGCGGCCTGACGCTAAACCCGTCGAGATTAAACCCGCAACGCCTGTGGAGCGAGAGCAGGTAGAGGTGGCGATCGCGACCCTGAAAACCGATTTAGATGCTCTTCAACCAGAATTGTCGTCTTTAAAGACAGCGGACGAGGTCGCCGCGATCATTGCTCAACTCGAACAACAGCGCCAGAACCTTTTGACGGAATTAGATCGAGCTGAGTTAAAAGTGGCGATCGCGGGCGCTCCCCGCTCGGGTAAATCTTTGCTGGAGGGATTTTTGACCGCTTCTAGCTCAGAGGAGAGCGCAGAATTTGCTGATGATTCCCGGATGTCAGTGACCGAAGTGTCATTAACCGCTGAAACGACTCATCCTCAAGTCATGGCTGACTTGCTCCAGCAGCAAGATGCGGTGATCTATATAGTGACTGAGGATCTGACCGAGTCGGTGTTTGCCGACCTGAAAACGCTGGCGGCAGCAGGGCAGCGGATGATCGTATGCCTCAACAAGCGAGATCATTACTTACCCGATGAGCAGACTGCAATCCTGGACAAGCTGCAAACCCAGTTGCGATCGCTGCCTCAACCCGTCGATTGTGTGGCCATTGCCACCGCCCCGCGTCCGATTAAAGTCCGCACCCATGACGAGGCGGGTCAAGTCACCGAGCGCTTAGAAACACCGGACCCAGAAGTCGCCCCTATCCTGACCCCAGTACAGCATTGGTGTGCGCAAGCAATTCCGCATTTGGTGGCGCAAACTGTGATGCGGCAGGTGCAGCAACTGCGGCGTGACATTCAGACGACTTTGAACCAAGCGCGGCATCAACAAGCGCTGCCCCTGGTTGAACAATTACAGTGGGCCGCAGCGGGTACCGCCTTTGCCAGTCCCGTGCCGTCGCTAGATTTACTAGCTGCGATCGCCATCAACGGCCAACTGGTGATGGATTTGAGCAAAGTCTATCAGCAGCCCCTCGCCCTCGATCAAGCGAAGGCGATCGCCACTGAATTGGCCGCCGTCGTCGTCAAACTCGGCGTGGTCGAAGTCTCGACCCAATTATTGACCACAGCACTGAAAAGCCATGCCGCTACGTTTGTGGTGGGGGGCAGCGTGCAAGCCTTTAGTGCGGCTTATCTCACGCGCCTTTGTGGTGAAAGCCTGATGGCCTATTTTGAAGAGCGTGCCCTCTCAGGACAAGTGGAAGCAGCCGTCTCGGTGGCAGCGATCGGGCAAAAACTGCAAGCCCTCATGCCCAGTACTCAACGCACCGAGTTTTTGCAAACTCTCATCAATCAAGGTATCCAGAAATTGACGCCCAAAACGCCTCCTGCCCTGGCACCGGGAGCAGCGGCCCCGCTGAATTTGGCTCAATCTGCATCCACCAAAGTGTCTGCTCAGCCTGAGACAGTATCCTCTGGAGAACTCGTCTAAGCCGTCGCCCATCCATCGTTTGTCGAGAACCCACCGTGTCAACTTCTGCTAGCAATCGGTTTCAGCGGGTGCGTCAAGCTTTGCGCCAGAGCGTGCAGCGATATACACCTACCTTGCAAACTCCGGTGGCTGCTGACCAGCAAACGCAAAAAGCCGCAGTACAGGAAGGGGTGAGTGCCCTGAGTGCGTTAGAAGCGCGACTCGCAAAACCAGTATTGCGGGTGGCGGTGTTTGGCTTGGTGAGTCGGGGTAAATCGGCCGTCATTAATGCCCTGGTGGGAGAAGATATTTTGCCCACCGGCCCGCTGCATGGCGTGACCCGCTGGCCGCGATCAGTATACTGGCGTCCCCCCATTGAGGCTGTGCACGATGTGGAAGAGTTGCCCCAGATCGAGTTAATTGATACGCCTGGGCTGGACGAGGTCGATGGCGAGGCCCGCGGTGCGATGGCCCAAGATGTGGCTCATCAGGCTGATCTGATCCTCTTTGTTGTGGCGGGCGATATCACGCGCACGGAATATGATGCCCTGGTGACCCTGCAAGCTGCCAAAAAGCCGCTGCTGCTGGTGTTCAATAAAGTTGACTTGTTCCCCGATACCGATCGCCAAGCCATTTATCAGGTCTTGACGAATTTGTGGAAGGCGACGAACCGCGATCGCCCCAATGCGGCCCTGGCGGTTGACGATGTGGTGATGGTGGCGGCGGCCCCGGCCCCGCTGCAAGTGCGGGTCGAGTGGCCCGATGGCAAAATCACCCACGAGTGGGAACAACTGCCCCCGCAAATGGACAGCCTCAAACAAGCGCTGCTCACTATCGCTCGCCAGGATGGCACGACGTTGATTGCCCTCAATGCTCTGCGTGAGGCTGACTCTCTGGAAACTGATATGGCCCGCCGGGCGATCGCCCTGCACCACGAAGAAGCCGAAGCCCTGATCTGGAAATTCGCTAAATATAAAGCTCTCGCAGTCGCCCTCAACCCCATTGCCGTGCTAGATCTGGCGGGCGGTTTCGTCACCGACCTGGTCATGATCCGCGCCCTCGCCAAACTCTACGGCCTACCCATCACTCAGCATGAAGCGAAAAAACTGTGGCAGGCGATCGCCAAAAGTTCCGGCACTCTCTTACTCAGTGAAGTCGGCACTGGCCTCCTGCTCGGCACGGGCAAAGGAGCCGCCGCCGTGTGGAGCATGTTTGACAGTGCGGGGGGATTTTCTGCCATGCTCAGCGTGATGGCTGCCCAAGCCGGAGCCTCTGGTTACGGCACCTATGCTGTTGGCAAAGCGGCTCAAGTCTATTTAGAACAAGGCTGCACTTGGGGACCGAACGGTGTGAAGGCAGTCATGCAAGACATCCTCAGCCAGATCGACTCCGGCTCCACCGTCTCCCGCCTCCGCCAAGAACTCGAAGCCCAACTGCTGGCTAAGAGCGATCGCTGACTTCTTTCTTTCCCAATACCGACAAAGGCTGACAAAAAAGCGACGACAGCGAGGACTCTCGTCGCTTTATAAAAGAACGCCTTAGCTCAATCCAATGGACTCTTGCCCGGGAAGAATTCATATTTCTTAATTCAATAAATATCTAACGCCGGGAAAATCCGGGTTTTTGCGTAGAAACCGTCACGCTGACCTGGGCAACTTTAGATCAGCTAACGCACTCACTGCATCTGTTGATTGCGACTTAGCTAGCATCTACCCGCGCATCAGCATCATGAAATTTATAGGCCAATACCAGCCGACTTTACCGGGCCACCGTCAATACAGTGTTGCTCCTCAGAGTACACAAGTCGCTGCCGCTTGTATTTTCGACGGTAAAGACGTCCAATCTCCAAATCTAAAGCCTTTGGTTTCGGGCCTAATTTTTTCTTTCAAGCACCGGGCTGCTGCACTTCGAGGGCATGCCATGCGGTGCACTTTCTATCCTCGTTTGAATGGGCGACCTCAATGGTCGAAATCTTGGATCATTTTCATCCTGGGTGATTGGCAAGCGGCAAGTTTGCTGGAACCGCCTCTACGTCCACCAGCTAATTAGCCGAACTTCGGATGCTAGCAGGAAGGTGATGAACTCAGCCTATGACCGCATCTCATCCCCAAGCGCATTAAGTGACAGCAACCCTTGCTTCGCTTCTAATCTGCGCTAACAACGCGAAGACTTAACTGCCATCTATTCACAAACATTACGAGGAAATCTACCATGCCACTAAATCCCGGCGATATCGGCTTCGTTCAATACAGCTCTGATGCTCCAGATAACTTTGCCTTTGTGGCCTTAGTCAATATCACTGCGGGCGAAGAAATTAAATTTACTGATCGTGGCTGGAGTAACACCAACAATAGTTTTGGCCCTTCTGAAAGCACTAGTGAAGGCACCTATGTTTGGACAGCAACAGTTAACGTGAGTGCTGGCACCATAGTGACCATTGATGTGGACACTGACGCTGTCGATGTTGGCACAATTTCGGAGTCCGGTAACGTGTCACTCAATGGTAATGGTGATCAAATCATTGCGTTCCAGGGACCTGATGGCACCCCCACTCTAATTGCGGCCATCAACGCTGAAGGCGCTGATCCATGGCAGACTGGTGTCACAACCAACACTTTTGACTCAGATCTTCCAACAGCTCTCACTGACGGAATCAATGCCATATCTATTGTTGAGGAGGATAATGGAGCATACACGGGTGGGGTGCTTACCGGTGACAAAACTACTCTGCAAGCCGCACTCTTTGACATAAACAATTGGACAACATCAGATACTGCCAAGCCAACTTTTACTGGCAGCTTCACGGTGACGACTTCTGGAGGCAGCGGTGGTTCCGGGGGCAGCGGTGGCTCGGGGGGTAGTGGCGGTTCTGGGGGCAGCGGTGGTTCCGGGGGCAGCGGTGGTTCAGAGGGCGGCATCACACCTGTATCAGATGCGCTCTTTCTGCCGCTAAGCCTGTCTGCTCAGATTGGTTTAGCTGGCTTAGGGCAACCTGTACAGACCTTTGGCTATGCGGTGAATGGCATCAACATCGAAAATATGTTTGATGAGGGATATTATCTAGCCACTAACCCAGACGTCAAAGCGGCAGTTGCCGCTGGGGTGGTAGAGTCCGGCTATGTCCATTTTCTGGTGGCGGGTTTATCTGAAGGTCGCGAGCCGTTCCAGTTTTATGACGAAGACTTCTACCTGGCTAACAATGCCGATGTAGCAGCCGCGGTGCAGTCTGGAGTCTTAGCGAGTGGGTTGCAACATTTTCTATTATCTGGCCATGAGGAAGATCGCAATCCCTCAGCCTTATTTGATAGCAGTGATTATTTGCTCAATAATCCTGATGTGAAGGCTGCAGTTGATAGTGGTGCGATCAGTAGTGCTTTTGAGCATTTCGCTAACTCTGGTCTCGCTGAAGGCCGACTAGGGGGCTTATTATTCGACGAAGGTTATTATTTAGCGAATAACGCTGATATAGCCAAGGCAGTGACAGAGGGCTTGCTAGGTTCCGGGTGGGAACATTTTGTCGCTTTTGGCCAGACAGAAAACCGTGATCCGAGTGCTGGCTTTGACCAAAATGTTTACTTAGCTCTCCATGGTGATGTGGCAGCTGCCGTGACAAGTGGTTTGATTAAGAGTGCTTTTTATCACTATGCGACCTTTGGTATTGCCGAAGGTCGAGCAATTTAGAGCTTGAGTGGAAGTCTTCATCAAAATTCCAAGCCTACGGCCAGGTGGTCGGAGGCTTTTTATATGGAGTCTGGTGCGATCGCTAATTTGTGTTGTGCGCCAACGGCTAATGGTGGAGGCTGCTACACGTCAGTCTGGAAGTTACTTAGAGCATGACATTCCAGTTAAATCAAATCGGCGTTGTCTTCCAACGTGTTCAGATCCGTGTTGGGGGCGGTTACATCATCAGCGGTTTCGGCGTCACTCGGGGCTGTTGATGGGGCCGTTTCAAGCAGCGGCAAGTCTTCAGCTTCGGGTGATGCTGGCATGCTGGTCGGAGTTTCTGCTGCTGGACTTTCCGCGTCTTGAGTTGATGGTAGTTGCTCGGTTGTCAGAGCACCCGGCTCGTCGCGATCGCTTTCCTTGTCGCGAACCATTGAGGGGGCATCTTCTGGGGCTATTTGATCCTGTAAGGTTCTCGTCGATTCTTGTGGAGCTTCAGCCTCTTGAGGAAGGACGGTTTCCGTATCCTCCACAACTGCTGGTGAGCCGTTGTCCGTCGCAGGGGCGGTCTTGCTGGCGGCTGGCGGCTGGTCTAGCTGATCTGCAGACTTGGTCTCAGCATCGCTAACATCCGTATTGCCCTCTGCTGTGGAAGCATCATCGACTTCAAGCCGCTTGGTGTCAGGAGGGGCTAGGCGATCGCTCTCGCTGGGTTTTGCCTCCACATCTAATGATGTTGGCTGAGGTATGACGGTCTCGGTATCGTCGCTTGTTGCTGGTTCTACTTTTTCCGTTGAGCCTGGAGCCGGTGTAGTCGCTGATTCTGATTTGGCTGGCGAAGCCTCCATCGTTGAATTGGGTGCGGGTGTTGCTTCCGTGTCGTCGAGTTCTTCTGAGTTGTCGTCTTCCGAGTCGGCAGGCAAGGATTCTGGTTGGTCGCTAGTGGTAGCGGCACCTGTTGTTGTGGCTGAGTCATGCTGTTGTTCCGCAGACTCGTCGACTACTGGTGCTGGTGGTTCGTAGCTTGGGTCGATTAATACCTTGGCTTGCGCTAGCGGAATTTCGCCCCGCACGAGCTGCGATAGGCTATCGTCGCCACCTGGTTGATAGTCAATCACTCGGACGGTGGTGTTCAGCGCATTGTCAATCAGATTGCCATTTTCATCAATGAGTTCGAGTTTCAGCCAGTTTTTACCGGGTTGAAAGCCCTGCAGATAAATCGGTTGCCAGCGATCGAAGACAAACGATTCGCCATTGATAGTGCAACGGATTCGCCAGTCAGTGATGGTTTCATCGGCTTGGGCCACCAGATGAGGTGGCGCATTATTGAGATGAAAGTCGAGGAGAATGGGCTCGGCTCCGTAGCGGTCTTGGGGCTGGTTATAGGTCAAGACGGGTTGACTATCGTCAGGATTATTTTGCGGTGAAGGCGCAAATACGTTGAATGTGACTTGGTCATAGGCACCCTCATTTTTAAAGCTTTCGCCCCAGGGTCTGACGGCTAAAAGTCTGAGGGTATGGGTACCAGGGGCTAAATTTTCCAAGCTGATTGGTTCACCGGCATCATAAATAGCTTGATGAGGCTGATCATCGATAAAGAGATGCAGATGGGGGCCGAAGCCTAAAGACTGATCCTTATATATAGGAAAATCCCGGACTTGTACTTCTACTTGTACGGTCGTGCTGGTGAGTGTGGCGTCTGGGTCAGGGGTCGCGATACGGACTTGCGGCGCATACACATCGAGATAAGGCTTGAGTTGCTGAATGCGCTCAGGGGGAGAAACCTCGGCGATCGCCCCCACCAATCGATTCGCTTTCGTCGCGGTGGCGTCGTCGGCCAACAAGACAACGGGCACATCGCGATCGCCGCCACAACTGGTCAAACCTAGTGCAAGCACCACCAACATCAACGCGATCGCTCGCTGCAACATCGAAACCATTCCCACACTCCCTTCCTGGTGTCCCCGCTTCAGATTCTCTCGCACGTTGGATCCCGATGAAACCCTAACGGTTGAGACACATCCCCAAATGCACTGTAGCGGCACAAAAATTGAAGAATCCAATCATTGCAATAAGAAATAGACTATTTCGTAATCACAAAACCTGAAAATTGCGATCGCTAATTGCCAATTAACAGGAGTTTCTACAACAAAGTTTACGTTTCTTAATGAAAAGAGCCGAGGATCGCCTCAACGTCAAGAAACTCGTCGAGGTATTTGATTGAGAATTATTAATAATGTGGTTTTTGACACCGTTTTCGCCTGGTGTGCGCTGCCTGAAAGTCAAGCCCGGAGCCTGTTTTCCTAGATTGAAATATTGTTAACCTGATCTCGGTTACGGAAAACATGCCGTCTATAATGCTCAAGAGCAACTGTAGTCCGAGTTCTAAGAAATCTAAGGTTTTTTAATCTTTAGGTAACGTCCTGATTATCGGTATACAGTACTTACAACTTGCAACTGCTCGTTTGTCTAGAGAGAGGAGAGTCTCCATGACAACTACCCCACGCGAGCGTGAGGCAAATGCAAAGGTGATGGTGGATAAGGATCCCGTTCCTACTTCCTTCGAGAAGTGGGCCAAACCGGGTCACTTTGACCGCACCCTTGCACGGGGACCCAAAACCACTACCTGGATTTGGAATCTCCACGCCGACGCTCACGATTTTGATAGTCATACCAGTGACTTAGAAGACATCTCGCGCAAAATCTTTAGCGCGCATTTCGGTCATCTGGCCGTTATTTTCATCTGGCTTAGTGGCATGTACTTCCATGGCGCTAAGTTTTCCAACTACGAAGCCTGGATGGCAGATCCCCTGTCTATTAAGCCCAGTGCTCAAGTAGTCTGGCCAATCTTTGGTCAAGAAATTCTCAACGCCGATGTTGGCGGTGGCTTCCAGGGTATTCAAATTACCTCTGGCTTCTTCCAGCTTTGGCGGGCTTCCGGTATTACCAATAGCTACCAGCTTTACTGCACCGCCATTGGTGGGCTTGTGATGGCTGGCCTGATGCTGTTTGCCGGCTGGTTCCATTACCACAAAGCAGCTCCGAAGCTCGAGTGGTTCCAAAACGTGGAATCGATGATGAACCACCACCTGGCAGGACTGCTGGGTCTGGGTTGCCTGAGCTGGGCTGGACACCAAATTCACGTGTCTCTGCCCATCAACGCACTGCTGGATGCAGGCGTGGCTCCGCAGGATATTCCCCTGCCCCATGAGTTCATCTTGGATAAGAGCCTGATGGCTGAGATTTATCCCAGCTTTGCTCAGGGCTTGACGCCGTTCTTTACTTTGAACTGGTCTGCTTACGCTGATTTCCTCACCTTTAAAGGTGGCTTGAACCCCGTAACAGGCGGCCTTTGGCTGTCGGATACGGCGCACCACCACCTGGCTTTGGCCGTTCTCTTTATTGTTGCGGGCCACATGTACCGCACCAACTGGGGCATTGGCCACAGCATGAAGGAGATTTTGGAAGGCCACAAAGGCGATCCCCTGCTCTTTGGTGGCAAAGGTCACGACGGTCTGTTTGAGAACCTCACCACTTCCTGGCATGCGCAGCTCGCTGTGAACCTGGCAGTGTTGGGCTCTTTGACCATCATCGTGGCGCATCACATGTATGCGATGCCTCCCTATCCGTACATTGCGACGGATTATCCGACTCAGCTATCCCTCTTCACTCACCATATGTGGATTGGCGGTTTCTTGGTGGTCGGTGCCGGTGCCCACGCAGCCATCTTTATGGTGCGCGACTATGATCCCGAAGTGAATTTTGACAACGCTTTGGATCGCATGATTCGTTCGCGCGATGCCATCATTTCTCACCTGAACTGGGTTTGTATCTTCCTCGGCTTCCATAGCTTTGGTCTATACATCCACAACGACACCATGCGGGCCTTGGGACGTCCTCAAGACATGTTCTCTGACTCCGCAATTCAGCTACAGCCGATCTTTGCCCAGTGGGTACAAGGTCTTCATGCCGCTGCTGCAGGTGCCACTGCACCGAATGCTTTGGCTGGCGTTAGTCCCGCCTTTGGGGGCGATGTTGTAGCCGTGGGTGGCAAGGTCGCAATGATGCCCATCACCTTGGGTACGGCTGACTTCATGGTTCACCATATTCACGCCTTCACGATTCACGTGACGGTGCTGATTCTGCTGAAAGGTGTGCTGTATGCTCGCAGCTCCCGTCTTATCCCCGATAAGGGCGAACTGGGCTTCCGCTTCCCTTGCGATGGCCCCGGTCGTGGCGGTACCTGTCAGGTTTCCGGTTGGGACCATGTGTTCCTCGGTCTGTTCTGGATGTACAACTCATTGTCCATCGTGATTTTCCACTTCAGTTGGAAGATGCAGTCCGATGTTTGGGGCACGGTTTCTGACTCGGGTGCGGTGTCTCATATCACCGCTGGCAATTTTGCCAACAGCGCTATCACCATTAACGGTTGGTTGCGTGACTTCCTGTGGGCACAAGCTTCTCAGGTCATCGGTTCCTACGGTTCGGCCCTGTCCGCCTATGGTCTGATGTTCTTGGGCGCTCACTTTGTTTGGGCATTTAGCCTCATGTTCTTGTTTAGTGGCCGTGGCTACTGGCAAGAGTTGATTGAGTCGATTGTCTGGGCTCACAACAAACTGAAAGTTGCTCCGGCAATTCAACCTCGCGCTCTGAGCATCACTCAGGGTCGGGCTGTTGGGGTGGCTCACTACCTCCTGGGAGGGATTGCCACAACCTGGGCATTCTTCCTGGCTCGCATAATTGCTGTTGGATAGAGCGCGGAGGACTCATTAACAAGCTATGGCAACTAAATTTCCAAAATTTAGTCAAGCACTCGCTCAAGACCCGACCACTCGTCGGATCTGGTACGGGATTGCCACAGCCCACGACTTTGAAAGCCACGATGGCATGACGGAGGAGAATCTTTATCAAAAGATCTTCGCCTCTCACTTTGGCCACCTGGCAATCATCTTTCTGTGGACTTCTGGTAACCTGTTCCACGTTGCTTGGCAAGGTAACTTCGAGCAGTGGATCAAAGATCCGCTCAATGTTCGTCCCATCGCCCACGCGATTTGGGATCCTCACTTTGGTCAACCTGCGGTGGATGCATTCACCCAGGCTGGCGCTTCAAACCCCGTTAACATCGCTTTTTCGGGCGTGTATCACTGGTGGTACACCATCGGTATGCGCACCAATGCGGATCTGTATACTGGCGCAGTCTTTTTGCTGATTCTCTCGGCAATCTTCCTGTTTGCTGGTTGGTTGCACCTGCAGCCCAAGTTCCGCCCTAGCCTTTCCTGGTTTAAGAATGCTGAATCCCGTTTGAACCACCACTTGGCTGGTTTGTTCGGTGTCAGCTCTTTGGCTTGGACCGGTCACCTGGTGCACGTCGCCATTCCCGAATCTCGTGGTCAACATGTGGGTTGGGACAACTTCTTGTCCACTCCGCCTCATCCGGCAGGCTTAGCGCCTTTCTTTACCGGTAACTGGGGAGTATATGCTCAGAATCCTGACACTGCCGATCACATGTTTGGCACGGCTCAGGGCGCTGGGACTGCGATCCTGACCTTCTTGGGTGGCTTCCATCCGCAGACGGAGTCGCTCTGGCTGACGGATATGGCGCACCACCACCTGGCGATCGCGGTGATCTTCATCGTGGCTGGCCACATGTACCGCACCAATTTTGGGATTGGTCATAGCATCAAGGAAATCTTGAATGCGCACAATCCTCCTGTCGGTACTCCGGGTGATTTGGGTGAGGGCCATAAGGGTCTGTACGACACGCTGAACAACTCCCTGCACTTCCAGTTGGCTCTGGCCCTGGCAAGTCTGGGTGTGGTCACCTCCCTGGTGGCACAGCACATGTACGCACTGCCTCCTTATGCCTTTATGGCTAAGGATTACACCACTCAAGCCGCGCTCTATACTCACCACCAGTACATTGCTGGTTTCATCATGGTGGGGGCGTTTGCTCACGGGGCGATCTTCCTGATTCGGGACTACGATCCCGTTGCGAATAAGAACAACGTTCTCGACCGCGTTCTGCAGCACAAGGAAGCCATCATCTCCCACCTGAGCTGGGTGTCCTTATTCCTGGGTTTCCACACCTTGGGGCTGTACGTTCATAACGACGTTGTGGTTGCGTTCGGTACTCCTGAGAAGCAAATCCTGGTTGAGCCGGTGTTTGCTCAGTGGGTACAGGCAGCTTCTGGCAAGATGATCTACGGTTTCGACACGCTGTTGTCTAACCCCGATAGTATTGCCACCACTGCTTGGCCCAATGGCGGCAACGTCTGGTTACCCGGCTGGCTGGATGCCATCAACAGCGGTTCTAACTCTCTGTTCTTGGCCATTGGCCCTGGTGACTTCTTGGTGCACCATGCGATCGCATTGGGTCTGCACACCACCACTCTGATTCTCGTCAAGGGTGCGTTGGATGCTCGCGGTTCTAAGCTGATGCCCGATAAGAAAGACTTCGGCTACAGCTTCCCTTGTGATGGCCCCGGTCGTGGCGGTACTTGTGACATCTCTGCTTGGGATGCCTTCTACCTCGCCATGTTCTGGATGTTGAACACCATCGGTTGGACGACGTTCTACTGGCACTGGAAGCACTTGAGCATCTGGTCTGGTAACGTGGCTCAGTTCAACGAGAACTCGAATTACTTGATGGGCTGGCT
Source organism: Leptolyngbya iicbica LK (assembly GCF_004212215.1). Classification (NCBI taxonomy): domain Bacteria; kingdom Bacillati; phylum Cyanobacteriota; class Cyanophyceae; order Leptolyngbyales; family Leptolyngbyaceae; genus Leptolyngbya; species Leptolyngbya iicbica. The sequence goes on along the minus strand of NZ_QVFV01000010.1, from coordinate 5,603 downwards.
ACGGGATTACCTGTGGCTCAACTCCTCTCAGCTGATTAACGGCTACAACCCCTACGGCATGAACAATCTGGCGGTCTGGGCTTGGATGTTCCTCTTTGGACACCTGATCTGGGCAACTGGCTTCATGTTCTTGATCTCTTGGCGGGGTTACTGGCAAGAGCTGATTGAGACCATCGTTTGGGCTCACGAGCGCACTCCCCTGGCGAACTTGGTTCGCTGGAAGGACAAGCCCGTTGCACTGTCCATTGTTCAGGCTCGTGTAGTTGGTTTAGCCCACTTTACGGCGGGTTATATCATCACCTACGCTGCCTTCCTAATTGCCTCGACCTCAAGCCGCTTTGGTTAGCTAGGTTAAGTCGATTATTGAACTCCTGAAAGGCTACTTCCGAAATTTCGGAAGTAGCCTTTCAGCATTGCGAGGGGAACTATATTTGTTGTGTAAGTTTTGAGATACGCTATGTCGGGCAATACGAAACCAAATTTAAAGATATTAGTCCAGCACCGTCATAAGAATGATGAAATCGCTGGAGTACTTACATATATTGATAGCCTTTGCCAAGAACTTAGTGAACGCAATATTGAGTACAAAATCTTAAGTACATCTGAAAGTGATATTAGTCGCTGGCTGAGAGAAATATTGTGGGCTGATGTAGTTTATATGCACTCTAATAATCCTGTCTTTGCATTAATAAGTAAGCTTTTATTAAAGAAAGTAGCTTTAATGTACCACTATAAGTTTTATCTTACAGAATGCTTGTCTACAGACATATCTTTTGTCGAGCGTTTAAAGATAGAGATAAACCATTTGAGCAAAGTCGATCATCTTTCATGGAAATGGAAAGTGGGGAGATTGTCCCAGCTTTTCAAGCTTGGGGGGCGACTCACTGCATCTTACTTGGCAGATGAGTTACTAGCCAATACAGAATTCATGGCAAACAGCACCTTTCTTCCGAAAGAGATCAGTGTTTTTCCATATCCTTGTCCTAATGACATCATTATAAATTTTGAGCAGAAGCTATTTTCACGGTTAAATACTCCATATACGTTTACTTTTGCTGGTCGTTTAACCCATGACAAAGGAGTCGATATATTGTTGGCATCAGCAAAACGCCTCTTGGCAGAAGGACTTGATTATAAAATTAATATTATCGGTACTGGCCACTCCAAAGCTGCATTGGAAAAGTTATCTAAAGAATACTCGTTAGCTTCAAAAGTTCATTTTTTAGGTAGACTCCACCTTGATCAAGTGTTGGAGTATATGCAGGATTCTCTAGCAGTAGTTGTCCCTTCACGCTGGCAGGAGCCTGCAGGGAGGGTTTTATTAGAGTCAGCTAGCGTTGGAACTTTAGTTATAGCTGCAAGAGTTGGTGGATTGCCAGAACTAGGCCGCGATGAGTGTCTGTATTTTGAAAAAGATGATGATGATGGTTTGTATGAGGCAATGAAGCTTTGCCTGGAAGACCCTTACGATGCTTATAAAAGAGGAATTGAATTTCAGAAGCGGATTCAAAGGGAGCACAATATTTCCAGACATGTTGATAGCTTATTAAATTTGTTTGTTGGAATGTAAAGTGACAGTTATTGACTATTTCTTAATTCGGATATTGGCTAAGGATTAAGAAATAGTCAGAATAATTTCTGGCGTCAACTCCAGCATTCAGGTGGCGCGCAAGTGGGTGACAAGGGCTTGTAATCCAAGGCAATAACTCTCAGCGCCAAAGCCGGAAATTTGTCCGATCGCAACGGGGGCAATGTAGGAATGGTGGCGGAAGGCTTCGCGCTGGTGGATATTGCTGAGATGGACCTCGACAGTGGGAATGGCGACGGCGGCGATCGCATCGCGGATGGCGACGCTGGTGTGAGTGTAAGCTGCAGGATTGATGAGCAAACCATCGAAAACACCAAAAGTGCTCTGGATGAGATCAACCAGAGCACCTTCATGATTTGACTGTTCAATGCTTAGTTCGACACCAAGCTCGCTAGCGAGAGACTGCAAGAGCGAATTGATATCTTCTAAAGTCTTAAGACCATAGATACCAGGCTCTCGTTTGCCTAAAAAGTTAAGATTGGGCCCGTGCAGCACTAATATTTTGAGAGATTCCTGATTCACGCCTATCGAATGCGGCGATCATCAACTGGAACGGGAATGGGCTCGGATTCGGGCTGGGCTTGGGGGCCAAAAAGAGCATCAGCTAATCGGTTTAACCACTCTTTTAGCTTTTCCAAAACCTTTTCAATATCCATGAAGGCGCTCTCCGTCTCGGCTTTAGATGCGCATGTGACGACTACGTAGGCACTAATCAAGTCAAGGATATGGGCCTGATTAGCTATTTAGCCTCAAAAGCATCCTGTCTTGATGATAGCCGATATTAACAAATGATCAACCTTAAGCAAATGTTAACTGGTCTGTAGCGATCTCCGCAGCAAATCTAGCGCTGTGCAACAGCTGAGATGCCGAATCCAGTCGCGGCCTCGAAAATTGCCAAACTGAAAGCGATGACTCACGACACTGCGATCGGGGCCAGCAATGCCGATATAAACTAGGCCGACCGGCTTGTCGTCGGTGCTGCCGCCAGGGCCAGCAATGCCCGTAATGCCAATGCCCCAGTCAGTGCCCAATCGCGCTCGCACTCCCGCCGCCATTTGACACGCGACAGGATCACTCACGGCTCCTTCGGTTGCTAAGTCATTAGGCTGCACGCCCAGCAGGCCAATTTTTACGGCATTGTCGTAAGAAATGATGCCCCCCATAAAATAGGCTGAACTGCCGGGAACTGCCGTTAACATTTGTCCTAAGCCGCCCCCAGTGCAAGATTCGGCTACTGCCAAGGTCTGTCCTTTTTGCAGAAGGAGTGCTCCAGCCGCAGTGGCTAACGTTTCGTCGTCATCGCCGTAGTGATGCTCGCCAGCAATCTTTAGGATTTCGTCTGCAATCGGCGTGATCAGAGCCGCAGCGGCAGCCTCATTGGCGGCACGGGCTGAGATACGCAATTTTGCCGTACCTTGACTGGCATAGGGGGCCACCGTCGGATTCTCTAGGTCAAATAGATGGGTAACCTGTTCCGCCAGGTTCGACTCGCCGATGCCCCAAAATTTTAGGGTGCGGCTATAAATGGGCTCTGCTGCCCAGCCTTCAGTTTGCAGATAGGGGACGGCGGTTTCGCGCCACATCATCTGCATTTCTTTAGGAACGCCAGGGAAGGTCATGACTACCAGGCCCGGGCGCGGCTCCCAGATGATGCCAGGGGCGCTGCCGCCGGGGTTAGGCAGTACCGCTGCGCCCTGGGGCAACAGCGCTTGTTTGCGATTACTGGGGGCGACTTCGCGCCCGCGACGGGCGTATTTTTGTTGAATGTCGGCCCAAATTTCTGGACGCTCTTCGAGGGGGGAGCCAAAAAAGTCGGCTAGGGTTTCATGGGTTAGATCATCGGGCGTTGGTCCAAGTCCTCCTGTAAAGATGAGCAACCGCGCCCGATCGCAGGCGATCGCCACTGCCCGCTGAATGCGCAACGGGTTATCGCCCACCACTGTTTGGTAATAGTGGGGAATCCCCAGTTGCGCCAAAGCCTGCGCCAAAAACTGCGCGTTGGTGTTGGTGATATCGCCCAGCAGCAATTCACTGCCGACACAGATGATTTCCGCACTTCCCTTCATGGGTTTTACGATTCCCGATGCCGATAGGTTCACGTCCCGACAGGGCGGCCAAGCCATGTCATGATGTAGGGCACTGAGACGACATTTTATCTGCGATCGCCCAAAAATACCCGCCGCCTGCTGTTTTCCCGCTTTTCGGTCGCGCTTCCTGATGATTTGGTTTGTGCTGTCATGAAACTTCTTGTCCCCCAAGTTTCCCGAGCGGTTTGGTGGTGGCTGGGAGGCGGCTTCGTCTTCCGCGTGATCGTCGCCACATTTTTACCAGTCGGCTTTGATGAAGCTTACTACTACCTTTATAGTCGTCATCTGGCCTGGAGCTATTTTGACCACCCGCTGATGGTTGCTCTGACAACGGGGATGGGTTGGTGGCCTTGGGGCGCTGGGGCGGCTCTAACGATCCGTGTCGGGGCGCTGCTGCTGTATCCCTTGAGTTTGCTGCTGCTGTACGTTGTTGCGCGGCACTTGTTTGATGAAAAGACGGGGGTGCTGGCGATCGCCATTGGTTCTATCGCGCCCATCTTTTGGATTGCCTTTGGCGTCCTCTCTTCGCCCGACAATGCTCTGATTTTTTTCTGGACGCTGACCTGTTTACTGGCCGCCTGGGAATTCATTCCCGATCGCTTCTCTTCTGCTTCGTCCTTAAGAAAGGCCACTTATCAACCGACCTATCGAGTCGCTTTGATCGGCCTTACGGTCGGGCTGGCCTGCCTGAGCAAATATCACGGTTTTATTCTTGGGGCTGGGCTGGTGGGCTTTTGCCTGACCAGCGATCGCACCCGCAAAGTTTTTTGGTCACCGTGGCTGCTGGTGTCCCTCGTGCTCTTCCTGCTCACCCTGATACCGCTCTGGTGGTGGAATGCGCAAAACGATTGGTTCTCGTTCCGCTTTCATCTATTGATGCGGTTTGACGGCGATGGCACGCCCAATCCTTATCGCCCGCTGGATGTCCTCGGTACCTGGGGATTGGGGCTGCTGTACCTGTTTCCGACGATAGGTTTGCCCCTCTGGTGGAGCACGGGCAAAGCGCTGTTAGAACGTATTCAAAGCATTCTGCAACCGCCCATGAGTGCGGGCGAACGGGTAGCCCGCGATCGCCTTGGGTTAATCCTCTGGCTGTCGCTCCCCATTGCGGTCGGATTCACCCTGCTAGGAGGCAAACAAGCGATTTATCCGGCTTGGCCTGCGCCGGGATTTTGGGGCATGACGTTGTTATTGGCGCATGCCGCTAGCCACTGGCGATCGCTGACAGTACGACATTGGCTCGGTGGCACCGCTTTGGTTTTAGGCGCATTGGCACTGGTGGCCCTCCTGCATTTGAATCTAGGAATTTTACAAAAGCCGAGCAACTATGCCCTTTTAGGCGGACTGGTGCCGATCGAACAAGATGGTTCCACAACCTTGTTGAATGTGGGGCAATTGCGATCGCGCTTTGCGCAATCCGAACCGTTGACCACTGCCCTTGCCGACGCTGATTTCGTGTTCACCGACGAATTTTATCTTTCCGGCTATGTGGACATGGCGTTGTACCCACTGGCGCGTCACCCAATCACCGCCTTCAGCCAAGATCCTCGCGGTTTCGCCTTTTGGCATGCTCCTGAGCAATGGCGCGGCCAAACGGCCATCTATATTACGCTCGAAAGCTTGCACCCTGATCGCGATGAACTGGTAGCAGAATTTCAACCCTATTTCGACAAGCTAGAGCCCATCGGTGAAGTTGAACTTACCCGTGGAGGTGCCACAGCCGAGACGGTGCTGATTTACCAAGCTGAGAACATGAACACGGCGTATGAATATCCTTATCCATAGCCGCGTGCTCGGTTGCCTCATTCACGAACTGAGGCAACCGGGGAATCTTGCTGAGAGGATGTTTGATAAATCGCTCAGTCAGTAAAAAAGCTCACTCGCCATAAGCTGAAGATACGAACCATCAGCCCTTGAGTGAGCATGAG
>NZ_QVFV01000009.1 GCF_004212215.1 Leptolyngbya iicbica LK | reverse complement strand
TACCAATATAACTAAGCCCCATAAACCTGTCAACTGGTTTTGAAAGATTTTTTTGGTGGGCTGGATAGCCCGATTCACAAGGGTTTAGAACGGTTCCCAAGCCTGATTTAGATGGCTCTCCAGAAAATTCACCGCACAGATGTGTCTGGATTAGTCATTAGTCAGTCACTGCCGGCTAGAGGCTTAGCGATATCTAGTGCTCTGTCAGTGCTAAAAATCCGGGTAAGTCGTAGCGTGGGTCAAACGCAGTACGGTACACGGAGTTATCGAATCTGTGGGTCTCGTAGACTCGACACCACACTGCTAAACCGTAAATTTAGATTTAACACTGCATCAGGTTGGTGGGACTGACCTGGTCGAGGTCAACCCATTACGGCTCGAAAATCATCGTTATACCGACACTCTCGAGCGCAATAAACCCACTGGTGACTCAACGTCGGTCGTTGCAGATTCTAGGCATTGGTAGTTTTGGGGTCGACAGCCAATAGCGATAGGGTGACCTAGACTTAGTCTCGGTTTCTTAAATCGACGGGAACAAGCTACTGTTCTGGTTTCCAAGATGCAATAAGGGGAAAGCACTAGCCCATCAACTTTCACTACGGGCAACTCACTACGGGCAACTAAACCCTTGGCAGGCTAGAGCGTCACGGGTGACTCGACGTACACGGTGGGTTCTTGCATATCGAAATGAATGCCGTAACTGTCTAGAGTTTTCGAGATCGTGTCGTTAGCTAATTCCAGTAGGCGTTTGCGCAGTTCAATGGAGCTTTCGTTTGAGCCAAGAATGAAGAAGGTTACGCGAGCGCGGCGCATGTAGTAGTCAGCGCGACCATTGTCTTCTCCACTATGGGGAAAAACGATGCTGGTGCTGTCTGGATCAACGCCAAAGACGGAATTGGTGCCGCGAGTGATTACCTGTCTCACTAGGGCGGCATCTTCGTCAGTTAAGCGACGATTGAAGTCGAGATACAGCATCACCATGACTTTTTTGGCGCGAGTGACGTTCTCGATTTCCATGTTCAGCAGGGTAGAGTTGGGGAGGATGAACAGGGTGCTTTTGGCGGCGGTGCGGATTTTCGTCGATCGCAATCCGATGGATTCCACTCGGCCCAGTTGTCCATCGCTGAGGCGAATATACTCACCGGGAATGAAGGGGCGATCGAGATAAATCACGATGGTACTGAGTAACTGTTCGAGAATTTTTTGGGCAGCAAAAGCGATCGCCAAACCACCAATCCCCAAACTGGCAAAGAGTCCTACCAGGTTGAATTCCTGACTCTGGGCAAAGGCTAGCACCGCAATAAAGCCGATGACTACGTTGGTGATCGTTTCAAAAACCAACAGCATCTCATCAACTTCGCGGCCCATCTTTTTCAGCAACTCCACTCCATAGACGCGGAAGATCCGTCCAAAAACTCGCGAGGCTAGCCAAGCGATGCTGCTGATTAGCGCCAAGTCTATGAAAGGGTTCAAAAAGGCAGCTAAAGCGCGGAAGTCTTGATCGAGCCAGACCATCGACAGCGAGACTAGCAACATTGTCCCGGCAAACTGAAAGGCCCCACTTAATGGAGCGATCAAGTTTTCGTACAGGTGGGTGACCTGACCGGGGGCAAATCGCCGAATAAACAACCGGACAATACCGGGCGTGAAACGACCAATCAGCAGGGCAAGAAATAACGACACCCCAAAAATGACTAGCGTTGGCGTGTTGCCAAAGGTGATGCCTAAAGTTTCTAAAAAGCTTCTCAGATCAAAGGCTTCGCTATCCATCCAGGTCGATACTCAATGAAATTAACAACAGGAAATATGGCAAGTGGCCCATCGCCGATCCAGCGTCCAACCTAAATCGTGATGGGGGAATCGACGTAGACAGTGGGCTCTTCAATATCGAAGGAGATGCCGTAGGATTTGAGGCGTTCCGTCATTTTTTGATTGGCTATGTCTAAAAGTTGGCGGCGAATTTCCATGGAACTGCCCGTGGCTCCCAAAATGAAGAGGGTGGCCTGCACTTGGGTGAGACGACCGCCATCTAAATTACGGAAAGCGATGTTGGTGCTACGGTTGTCAAGGCCAAAGATGTCTTGGGTGCTTTCGAGGATGACCTGGCGAATTAGGGCTTGCTCTTCTTCACCCACGCTGCGATAGAGATTGAGGTAAACGATCGCCATGACCTTTTTGGCGCCAGTAAAGTTCTCGACGGTGGCTTGAATCAGGGAGCTATTGGGCACCACGGCCAAAGTACCTTTCCCGGAGGTGCGAATTTTGGTAGAGCGGAGACCGATCGCTTCTACCCGGCCAAAGGTACCATCAGGCAAGCCAATGTAATCATCGACAGAGAAGGGGCGATCAATATAGATAACAACCCCGCCTAACAGTTGCTCCAGGACTTTCTGCGCGGAAAAGGCGATCGCGATGCCCCCGACGCCCAAACTGGCAAAAATACCGATGATGTTGATGCGGTGGGTCTGGGCGAACAGCGTGAACAAAGTGAGGATGAGACCGGCGATCGCTAAAAAACGACCCACCAACAGCAATTCACTATTGGTCTTGCGGCCCCCTTCCAACGCGGCGCTCAGTAAGTATTCGTTGAAATAAGTCTGAAAGCAGCGAAACAGCAGCAACCCTAAAACGGTCGATAGGGCCAAGGTAAGGCCAAACTCCAGGGTGGGATACCACGGCACATACCAGACACCCTGCAACAGGATCCACGCCACGATATCAAAGGCAGCAGCGGCCCCCGTTAAGGTCAACAAAAATCGATGGGGCTGCACCACTCGACTGTAGAAGGTCTTGGCGTCTTCTTTTAAGAAGCGGCGCAGCAGCAGCTGCGTCAACCACGGCACAATTTGTCCGAGCAAAATGGCCAGGGTGCTTAGTGCAATAACAAAAATCGTCCAAAACAGTGCCGGATTTTCCACGGCCAGAGACAGATAGGCGTCCCACATACAGTTTTCTGAATTAAGTTGTCAATTGATATTTCAGGGCACTTTAGTCCCCTACAGCAATTAATGCTGAACTGCTGGCGCTGTCTTGCAGACAAATCGCAACACTTCGCAGCAAGATCTGTCTCACCTTCTGACTTTGAAGGTATCCTTTCCTAGAATTCAACTGTCTTTGAACGCATTTGGCATCGGCTATGGGAAAGATATTTATCTCGGCGGGGCATGGTGGCTACGAAAATGGCTCGTTGGATTATGGGGCCGTTGTCTCTAACACCACTGAAGCGACGGAAATGATTCGGATTCGCGATCTGGTGGTGCCCGAATTGCGATCGCGGGGCTTTGAAGTGCTAGCGGTGCCAGATGACTTGAGCAATACCCAAACCCTAAATTGGATTAACACCCGCTGCCGTCCTGACGATGTCGCCCTCGAACTTCACGGTGGGGCAGCCAGCAGTCCTGGGGCGCGGGGGGCCAGCGTCTTTTACATTGCCAATAACGAAGAGCGTAAATCTCATGCAGAGTTGCTGTTGTTAGCGCTGCTACGGCGACTACCCCAGTTGCCCAGTCGGGGTGCGCGACCTGATACCAACACGGGCACGGGCAGTCTATCCTTCACCCGTCAACTGGCCTGCCCCTCCTTATATATGGAGGTGGGGTATCTCACAAATCCTGACGATTTGGGTCTGATTCAAAATCGTCGCCGCGATATGTCTTTGGGGATTGCCGATGGCACTGCCTCTTGGAGTCGGGCGGTGGCAGGCAGCTCAGGCGATGTCCAAAGTTTTCCTACTTGCAATATCAGCGTCAATGGGGGCCTCTATCCCGAAAAAGGCATCATCATCAACAACAATTCCTACGTGCCAGTAGATTTGGCTGACCAGCTGGGCATTGATGATGCGGCCACTAATCCTGATATCCGCAAGGTGCGCTATCGCGGCGTGGTGTATATGAAAGCGATCGACCTGCGGGAGTACAACGTTTCCGTCGGGTGGGATGCCAGCACCCGCACCGTGACGTTAAAAACGGCAACCTCGTTGCCCGTATGTGGGTTAGAGCGCATTATGGGGCGGGGTATCACTTCTGATATCCAGCTGTTGATGTTTTTGAAATCCAACAACGAAAGTGCAACGGAACCCTACAAAGATTTGCCACGGTTTTATCGCGAAGAAGCGCAAATTGAAGGCGTCGATCACGACATCGCTTTTTGTCAAATGTGCGTAGAAACCTCATATTTGCGATGGACAGGGATTCTGCGACCAGAGGACAATAATTTTGGCGGTATTGGGGCCACGGATTCCTCGACTGGGGGCGTTTCCTTTGCCGATCCCCGCATTGGGGTGCGGGCCCACATTCAGCACCTTAAAGCCTATGCGAGTACTGAACCGCTAGTACAAGAAGTGGTCGATCCCCGATTTCAATTTGTGCGGCGGGGAGTCGCGCCGCTGGTAACGCAGCTGAGCGGTCGTTGGGATCCTGATCCGGAATATGGCAACAAGATTCTGGCGATTCTGCGGCGGCTCTACGAATCGACTGGCATTCTTTAAGTGAGATGGCGGAACAAAATCGATTGATCCGTGTCATGCAACAGGTGCTATCGTTATGTTTAATCTGTTGTGAAGATGGCGTGAAGTCACCTTAAAAAAGCGTTTGTTGTCGGCCAAGTTGCGTGAATGAAAGTTCTCCCAGCTTGGTTTTTCACTGTCTACTACTCGTGATTTGTCAACCTCTATCACTAGTGCAAAAGCCAGACATTTCTGACGCTGAAACGCTAATTTAGTTTGACCAAAAAGTTATTTTCATCAGGTGGTTGGGTGCCTGCTCCCTGAACGCTCTTTGCCCCTTTGGAAGTCACAATTATGGCGTATCTCAAAGCCTCCGCTGATGCCGTTGTTCCAATTTGGTGGACAGCTTTCTGTCAGTTGCTCCCAAAGGGCGGTTTGACGGTTTTTGCTTGGTTGCTTTGCTGCTTGCCAGCCCTAGCGTTAGAAATGCGCATCGCGATTCAGGAGGGGGCGAGCCAAGTGGTGGTCGGCACTTCTAATACGGGGACGATTCGCAACCAGCAGGGACAGCACATTGCTCAGGTGCCAGAGGGGCGATCGCTCACTGTGGCGGCGCAAGGGGCCCAGGTCAAGGCAGCGGACTCGGTGGGCTCTTCGTTTTGGGTCGAGCCGGGGGCGAATGGCTATGTGTTTATTGGTGATCGCTGGTATCGCGGTCGGGTACTGGTGATGTCAAACGGTAGTGGGGTCACTGCCATTAACTATGTCGATTTAGAGCAGTATCTTTACAGCGTGGTGGGTAGCGAGATGCCGGCTAGTTGGCCGCTGGAAGCGTTGAAGGCGCAGGCTGTAGCCGCTCGCTCTTTCGCACTTCACCGACGCAATCAGTCACGCAGTCCTTACTATGATGTCGGCAGCACAACAGCGTATCAGGTCTATGGCGGCTTGGCCGACGAAACCCAGAGCACCCAAGCTGCGGTGGAAGGTACTCGCAGCCAGGTATTGACCTATGGGGGACAGGTAATTGAGGCGGTGTTTCATTCCTCATCAGGGGGACATACGGAAAATGTGGAAGACATCTGGAGTCAACCGCTCCCTTATCTGCGCGGCGTACAAGATTTTGATGCTGGAGCCCCCGTTTTTGAATGGGTACGAACGTTTTCTAGCGATGAGTTCAGTCGCTTGATGCCGGATGTGGGTCGGCTCATTAGTGCCCTGCCTCAACGCACGACCCCCCAGGGGCGGGTACGCGAAATTTTGGTGGAAGGAGATCGCGGGGCGCGCACCTTCACAGGCAACGATTTTCGCAATGCGCTAGGACTCCGCAGCACGTTGTTTTCGATCTCGGTTGCTGGGGGACAGGTGCAAGTCAGGGGCCGGGGCTTTGGGCACGGCATTGGCATGAGCCAGTGGGGCGCTCACAATATGGCGCAGCAGGGCTATACCTATCAGCAAATTTTGGGCCACTACTATCAGGGAGCGCAACTCGCCCTCATCGAAGCCCACTGAGACTACCAGCCAACTCTGGAGTGAGTAATTTAGTGACCGATTTTGACCGATCGCCCCATCACCTAAGCTGAAACTATTGTTGTTTGCTGAAGGTGAAAGCTCATGGCTATGGTGATGCGATCGCTCCACGTCGCCCTGCTCGTCAGCGATTTAGAACGCAGTTTGGAGTTTTATCGCGACGTTTTAGAGTTGCCCATTGCCCCGCGATCGCTCAACTTTCCAGGCTACTGGTTGCAGGTGGGCGAGTTTCAACTGCATTTGATGCAAGCAGAGGCGTGGCAAGCCCCGTGTCCTCGCCCTGATAAATGGGGCCGTAACCCGCATGTCGCGCTGCAAGTCGATGATTTATCCGACTTCAAAGACCGCTTAGAGGCCCAGGGCTATCCGCTACAAATGAGCGCTTCGGGTCGCGCCGCCCTGTTTACCCAAGATCCTGACGGCAACATTATCGAGCTGTCGCAGGCCTAATGGGAAAAGGCTTTCACCGGAGTGAGCATACGCGATCGCTGTTAGACCTCTGGTCTTTCAGTCATCAGATTTCTGTGCGAGGAGAAGGCTGTGACATTCTGGCGATCGCTCAGCCCCAGCTCGTGATCTCCGGCTGTTCGTCAAAGTTGAGACAGGCGATCGCACGTGGCCTCAATACTGGCCAGACTCCCCGGATTCACGATGCCAAAATAGTCCAATGTTTCGACCGCATTGGATTGCGTGGCCTTAAGCTGTCCCCAAAACGGATCGCCTTTGAGTTGAGCTAGTAAATCTTCGCCCGTGTCGACCACTAGCAGCACATCGGGGTTCGTGGTCAAAAGCTTCTCTTCGGATACCGTGACGTAGCCATCAAAGGGGCTTTCGCCCTGCAGGTCAGCGGTGAGATTTTGAATGTTGAACTGTTCCAGGAAATCGCCCGCCCAGCTATCTTTGTTGGGCGACAGTAGCGGCTGGCGACTCACCAGCACAATCGCGCTGGGTGAATTTTCTGGCGCTTTGGCGAGACAAGCGTCATAGCGATCGAGCAGCGGTTGCGGATCGGCACCGATTTGCTGGGCCAACTCTTGGGTCAGGGTGGCTAAGGTATCCCAACCCGTGACATCCACTGCCAGTGTGGTGACCCCGAGTTCCTCCAGACGAGCCAGCGATTTATCGTGGAATCCCTTAGCGCCAATGACCAGATCGGGTTCCAGGGCGACAATTTTTTCTAAGTCGGGTTCAGCGCGGCCTGTGCTCACCACTGCGAGTTCCGCAAATCGGGTGTCTTCTTGCAAAATCGAACTCCCAGGAATGCCGACTAAGGTGTCTTGATCCAGCGTGTGGATGATGTCGGTGGTCAGCGACGTGAGGGTCACGATCTTTTGGACTGATGCTGGCGATGCTGCTGGCTGCGCGGTTGTGGTCGTCTGCGTGGGCGCAGCCTCAGGACTGGCAGCTTCTGGAGTAGCGCTGTTAGTCGAACAGGCTGCGATCGCGCCTGCCAATACGATGCCGAAACTGCTGAGTAACCAACGAGATGTCATGGAATTGCTCCTCTGAGTTGTTCTGCGTTATGGGGATGTGGCTAAAGATACGAGCCGGGATCAGCCTGACGCGAGGGGATCGCTACGGGGGCAAACACCCCAGTTGCTAGACCTGTGCAGGCAACAAGCGGCTCTTTACTAGACCAGAAAGCTAAGTGCCGAGTCACAGCTTAAAAGCGATAGCTGACGCCCAGGCGGACATTCGTGCCCGGCTGCGAAAAGCGCTGAATGTCGGGGGCATCTTCGGGCTGGTTGCGGACGTCGGAATAGACGTAATATTCCTCGTTGAAGAGGTTGTAGATACCCAGACTCAGCCCCAAATCAGGGATGGGATTGTAGCTGCCGATCAGATCAAACAGGACGTAAGCATCAGGGGTGAAGCGATCGCTATCGTCGGCAACCCGCGCTTCGCCCACAAAGGTGCTGAGAAACTCAGCCCGCCAGCGATCATCAGGGGCGCGATAGCGCAACCCCAGCACCCCGGTAATCGGGTCAATGGTTTCCAGGGGTTCATCTTCGGTTTGGTTGTCGCCCTGGGCAAAGGCAAAACTGCCTAAAATACTGAATCCGTGCGGGTCAGGGCTAAACCGATATTCCCCGCTGAGTTCAATGCCCCAAATGCGGGCCTCCGCGACATTTTGGGTCTGGAACTGAGTGACCACTTGAGTCCCCGCTCTCCCTCCCCGCGGACAGGGATCAGCGGGCACCAAGCAGCGCTCGCCCGCCTCCACAAAGGTCTCGATGAAGTTGTCGTAGGTGTTGTAGAACCCCGTCACGCCAAAATCAAACTGCGGGAAATTGCCCCGCACACCGACTTCAAAGCTATTACTGGTTTCTGGCTCTAAATCTGGGTTAGACAGGGTTTCGTATTTGAAGAATCTCCCGGTCAGGTTGGTAAAGCCGCTGTTGATTTCGCTATAAAGCGGGGCGCGGAAGCCGCGGGCATACTGTCCATAGAGAGAGATTGCGGGACTCGCCTGATAAAGCACCGCCAGGCGAGGTGACAAGGCCGAAGCGTCGAGATCGACCGATTCTGCTCCGTTGCGGCTAAAGTCTTCGTCCGGGTCAGTCTGCAAGTCGTAGTAGTCGAACCGCAGGCCGGCAATGATGTCAAACTGACCAATCTCGATTTCGTCTTGGATGTACGCGCCAACCCGCAGCGTATCGCCATCGGGAAAATCTTTTACCGGAAACACATCCGGGGGAATCACATTGGTCGATTCGCCAGTGATGAGGTTGGTTTGCGTGCGATCGCGGGGACGCGTGTTAAAGGTGCTAGAAACATCCACACCATAAGTCAGGCGGTGGTTGGCACTGCCGGTCGTAAAGTCGCTGCGGAGTTGCACATCGCCGCCAAAACTATCGGCGATGAATTCATTTTCCGTTTCCCGAAAAACGGGCTGACCGGTAAAGGCCCCGGCTCCGGAAGCGCGAGTCTCCCGAAGAATCTCACGGGTCCCCGCATCTTGGTAGAAAATCTGCCCGCGAGCGTAATTCAGAAAGGAAGGACTGTCAGGGTCGTCGTATTCATAGGTGAGACTCAAGCGTGAGCGATCGATCAGGATGTCTTCCTCCTCGGTCAGATTCAGAGTGAGATTGCCCGCCGCCTCATTGCGACGGGTAAAGCGGCTGAAATCCTCAGCGATAAAGCTCACGCGGCTTACCGGACTGAGATGGCCGACAAAGTTGCCGTAAAAGGTCGTGCCTTCAGAATCCAGAGAGTCGACAAACTCACTATCGGCAAAGGAATCAGGCTCGCGACCATCGCGGCGGCTGATGACCAGTACCCCTTCTTCGTCATCTTGACGGAACGCCAGGCGGCCTACGTTGTCAAAGCCGCCAGTTTCACTCAAAAATGTGGTGGACACATCAGCGGCGAAATCGTCATCCTCGCCCAGCAGATCCCTGGGTTCCAACGAACGGTACGACACGACCCCACCCAAAGCATCGCTACCGTAGAGCGTAGAGGCGGGGCCTCGTAAAACCTCCACGGCTTGCAGCGTGGCAAAGTCGACAAAGTCCCCGCGGCCCAAATTGAAAGGCCCAAACTCAAAGCGCTCGGGCAATCGAATGCCGTCCAACTGAAACAGAATGCGGTTGCCTTCCAGGCCGCGAATATTGACATCCTGCAAACCGAATTGCGGATTGTCTCGCACCGAAACGCCGGGTTCATAACGCAGGAGATCGCGCAGATTTTGGAATTGGTAAAACTCAATATCCTCTAGCTCAAACACCGTCACGGTGGCGGGTAATTCATCGATGCGCACGGGCGTGCGGGTGCCGGTGACGGTTAAGCGGATGGTATCGCCGACAAATTCAATATCGTCGGATTCTTCATCCGCTTCGTCCTCATCTTCGCTGGTCTGGGCAACGACAGCGGGGGCCTGAGGCGCAGTCGCATCGACCCCGGTTGCCGGGGCGGATAAGGCTTGGGCCTCGGTGGCGAAGGTCGATGGAGAGGCGGAACCAGGCAAATCCTCCACATTGGTGGGGCTGACTAGAGGGGCGATCGCGGCTTCCGGCTCGTCCTCAGACTCCTGGGCAGGCGGCAACGATTGGGCGACTGTCCGACCGAAGCTTAGATAGGATTCATTCCTGTTTGAGGACTCCTCCATCGAGTTGGAGATCTGTGATTCAGACCAGACGGAGGACAACGCGGTAGACTCCTCGGATGGCGTTTTTTCGATTGTGTCAGAGCCTTTTGCCAAGGCTTCTGACCCAGCTGTGGGGAGAATGCTAGCGATCGCAGTGCGGCTTAATTCCCAGTAGGCAAAGCTAGAAAAGGCGGCACTGATTAGAAAAATTCTCAATAAGAATGACGACGAATTCATGGGACAACACAGTTGGTTTGTAAAGGGACAGAGTGTGTGAGGAAGGAAAACTAGGAAGGCATGAGGAGCGGCTGGAACGCCCTCAGCCGCTTGATTGAGGAACCTAAGTGACGGCTCATGAGCTCACGACTGTTGATGACGAGCCGGGCAGCGGGAGCGCAGGGGCGCTAGAAACCGGAAGGCTATCGTTATTGCCGTCATGTCGCACTAGGTTGGTGCCGGTATTCGGGTTATAGAAGGTGAGGCTGCCGCCAGTGGGCAAATTTGCAGGCCCACAGCGGTGTGGATGAGATCCACTTCGATATCGAACACTGCGCGTAGGTTTTCGGGGGTCAGCATTGCGGTCGCAGGACCGACGCTCCAAAGGTGACCTTGTCGCAGCAGGGCGAGGCGATCGCTGTACCGCGCCGCCAGATTAATATCGTGTAGCACCGTGATGATCGAGAGGCCTTGCTGCTGGTTCAGTCGCCTCAGGAGTTCCAGGAGCTGGAACTGATAATGCAAATCTAGAAAGGTGGTGGGTTCGTCCAGCAGCAGGACTTTGGGATCTTGCGCTAGGGCTAAAGCCAAAAACGCCCGCTGCCGTTCCCCGCCGGAAAGTTCGGCAACGGCGCGATCGCGGTAATGCTCAATCTCCGTCCAGTGCAGGGCTTGCTCAACCTGGGCGCGCCCCGCTGCATCCAGTTCCCATTGCCACCAGGGCTGATGGGGCGATCGCCCCAAACTCACCAATTGCTCAACGGTCAATCCCTCTGGCAGAATTTGCTGTTGCGGCAGCAGCGCTAGTTTGCGGGCGGCAGCAGCGGGGGAAAGTTGGTGAATGTCGCGCCCATCTAGCAGCGCCACCCCGGCCTGGGGTTTGAGGATGCGGCTCATCACCCGCAACAGAGTGGACTTGCCCGAACCATTGGCCCCGAGCAAACTGAGCCATTCCCCATGGGCTAGCGCCAGGTTGACCGCTTCAATGATGGGGCGATCGCCATAGCCCCCCGCTAAATTCCGAACTTCTAACGGCATGGTTAACGGCCTCCTAAGCGACGACGATAGAGCAGCCAGATAAATACCGGGGCCCCTAGCAGAGCAGTGACTGCGCCGACGGGCAATTCCACCGGGCCGGTACGGGCCAGCAGGTCAGCGCCAGCTAGCACAAACGCCCCACCCAGCGCGGAAAATGGCAACACCAGACGGTAATCGGTGCCCACCAGCAGCCGTACTCCGTGAGGCACAATTAAGCCAACAAAGCCGACCAACCCGGCAATGCTGACGGCTCCGGCCGCTAGCAGCGTGGCAATGCCACCAATCAGACAGCGCGATCGCAGCAGTGAGGTCCCGAGCCCGGTCGCCAGGTCATCGCCTAAACACAGCACGTTGACCTGACGGGCGAGCAAGCAACCGGCGATCGCGGCCACCAATACCCCCGGTCCCACAATGGTGACCTCAGTCCAGCCCCGACCGTTGAGACTGCCAATCAGCCAGTTCAGCGCGGCTTGAAACTGCCCATCGGGCGAGTTGAGCAGCAACAATGACTGAATCGCCCCAAAGAAAGAACTGAACGCAACGCCGCCCAAAATCAACCGCTCAATGGAGAGGGTGGTGCCCGTGCGCGCCAGTAAATACACCAACAAAGTGGTGACGACTGCCCCGAGCCAAGCCCCAAAGGGCACCCAAATCTGTAGCAGGTTGAGACCGATCATCAACACGACCATCAGCCCCGCTCCCGCAGAGATGCCCAGTAGAAATGGGCTGGCGAGACCGTTCCGCAACATCCCTTGTAAGAGCGCTCCGGAAAGGCCCAACGCGGCCCCGACAATCAGCGCTGCCAATACCCGGGGGAGGCGCAAATCCCAAACAATTGTCTGATGAATGTCACTGCCCCGGCGCAACGCCGCCGCTAGCAGCTCTGACCCACTCAGGGCCACCGAGCCATTGGTTAGGGATAGAAAAATCACGGCCAATAGACCCAACCCCAGTAGGCTGCTTGCCAAGGCAATTCGTCGGCGTTGGCGAGGGGGGGCTTTGGCACTTTGGGAAACTCGCGTCGTAGTGGTCATGGGAAGAGTGATGGGGTGGCTGGGTGAGGGTAGGTGATTGGGTGGCTGGGCGGCTGGGTGACGTGGGTGCTGGGACAATGGAGTGCTGGGTGACTGGGTAGTTGGGCGACGATAAGTTGACTCTTTCACCCTGCTACCCTCACACCCTGCTACCCTCACACCTCTATTCTTCTACCGACACTGCCGGAGATTCAGTGGCAATGCCGAGTTGCACGTTGTCGAGCGATCGCAGTTCATCCATCACGGCAATCACTTGACCGTGATAAACCTGCTCATCGGCTTGGAGTGTGATGATGGCAATTTGGTTGGGGCCAAGTTGCGATCGCACGGCGGTCGGCAAATCAGCCAAGGCGATCGGGGCTTGATTGAGAGCAATGGTGCCGTCGGGCTGCAGCGTCACGGTGAAGTCGGCGGCGGTCTGGGGGGCCGCACTGTCGGCTTCCGGCAGATTGACGGGTAACCCTTCTGCTCGGGTCAAAAAGAGCGTCGAAACGATGAAGAAAGCGAGGATGGCAAAAATCACATCAATCATCGGCAAGATGTTGACTTCCAGAGCCTCTTCGGGTTCGTTATCCCACACGCGCATAGGTCGCTCCTGTCACCGACGACGGGTCTAAGGTTTCGCGATAGTGCCACTCATACAGAATTTCGAGTTGGCTGCCGTATTCCTGTAGTAACGCCACCTGACGCTTGTACAGACCGCGAAACAAATTGGCGGCTAGCAGGGCAAAAATGGCCACCACCATCCCTGCAGCGGTAGAGACGAGCGCTTCGCTAATGCCGCCCGTGACGGCGGCAGCATTGGCTCCGATCTCGCCAATTTGGATAGAGGCAAAGGCCCGAATCAGACCCAAGATGGTGCCCAACAACCCCAGCAATGGCGCAACCGCGATAATGGTTTGAAACACCGTGCCAAATCGCTTCAGTAGTGGTAGTTCTGCCTGGGTCGCCCCTTCCAGCGCCAGACGAAACTGGCTAGGAGAGGCCCCGTCCAATTCCAACGCTTCGAGAAAAATGCGGGCAATGGGCAAATCCAGATGCTGGCGCAACTGCTCATAGGCCGCTGGGGGATTAGAGCGATAGGTTTGCAACAGCGGTTTAATGATTGCGCGCTGCCCGCGACTGACCCGAAACCAGAAAACGGCCCGCTCGACCGCAAGGGCGAGCGCCACGATGGAAAACAGTAACAGTGGCACCATCACGATGCCGCCGGCCTCAAAAATCTGAACGATAGACATGGAAATACGACGTCCTCCAAGGAACTAACTCACGCCCATCCAGATTTGGGCGTGAACCCAGAAATCAGTAGAAATCCTTAAGTAGAGACGGTAGGCTTATTGAGATTACATGTCAAGTAAAAAAAGAAACTAGCGAAAAGATTCATTCTGACTTGAATTCTTCCAAAGATCTGTATGGAAGGATTTTTCTTGCTTTTTCCGGCTGGTGACTTTACTCTCAAATGAGAATGAAGTGCATTGCTAATGAAATTTAAAGTCATTAAGACTTGAAAGATGGCCCTTTCTAGAGACTGCATTAACTATCGAGATCGCCAGCAAGTGCGGACCCAGCGTTGGGTTCTATGGGGTATCTTAGGAGCGGTTGGGGTCCACGCTGGCGTTATTCCGATGTGGCGCTGGTTGCCATCGAGTGCAGCCCAACTAGCAACTGAGGAACGAATTCAGCTCACAGTGATGCCGCCGTCTCCCGAGGCGATCGCCGAGCCGTCAGCAGTAGCCGATGCCACCACCCCGGCTACTGCTGTCCCTAAAGACGTCGCTACGCCGCCGCCCAATCCTCAGAGTTCAGCACCGTCGCCACCCGCCGTTGCGGTGGCCCCTGCCAGTCCGCCGCCTGCGACCAAGGACACTGTGTCATCATCGGTTGATCCGCTTATGGAAATACCAGACGCGGAAGTGGCACCTGAGTCAGCGCCAGAGAAACCGGAGATTGAGGAACCACTGGAACTGGCTGAGGATATTTCAGCGCCAGCGATTGAAGAATCGGAAATTGATGAGCCAGAAATTGATGAGTCAAACAATGCCGCCGATGCGGCTGACGCTTTAGCTGCCGCTGCAGAGTCAGCAGAAGGCGAGCAAGAATTCGATTCGACTATCCCCGATGCGACTGCCGATGACGTCGAGCCGGAGATGGCCTCTGTCCCTGATGCCGGTGCAACGGCCATTGACGAGGTCGCATCGGCTCTGCCAGGGAATAATTCCACCATCGAAGATCGCTTGCTGGGCAACGGCACCACTCCGGCTGCCGAGGCGGAGTCGAGTGGTGACAACAATGCCACGGCTCCCGATGGCGCAGCGACGGACGATGTCGCTCGCCGTACAGGGCCTGATGGGCCTGCCGCTACAGGTACGGGGGCAACTGACGATGATGCCACCCCCGGCAATTCCGGCAACGATAGTCGCACTGTGAGTTGTCGACAGTGTGGTCGCCCGGCTTATCCCGCTGCCGCTTTAGACGCTGGCATCGAAGGACAACCGATTGTCCGGGCGCAATTTGACAGCAACGGTAATGTCACCGGCGTCATCTTAGAACGTCCCAGTGGCAATGCTGCGCTAGACCAAGCCGCCTTATCCGCTGTGAGAAATTGGCAGTTTGACACTGGAGGGCAGAGCGGTTCGGTGCCAGTGGAGATTCCTTTTGTCATTGAAGGGTCGGAGCGGCATCAGGAAGCACAGCAACAGGGCGATCGTAATGCGGCCACCGTGCGCGATGAGGCTCCCACCGCTGAGTTAAATCCGGCGGCTCAGCCGGTAGAATCCGCCGCTGACCTGCCGGAAAGCGGCCTTGATGCGATCGGTGATCCGGTAGTTGAGGCCGAGCCAGCAGCGGCTGACGATGATGCAAATGAAAATGCTGCTACGGCTGTAGACGCTGCAACAGAAGCCGAAGAATCCGAGCCAGTACCTTCCCCAGAAGTGGTTGATGAGTCAGTCCCCGCCGAGGCGGATAACGCCGTACCCTCTGCTGCCGAAGAGCCCGAGCCGATTGAAGATACCTCTGAACCGGTTCCGGCAAGTCCGCCACCGGAGTCAGAACAACCGGCTGCGGAACCTACCACAGAGCCCGCTGCTCCATCGGAGCCGGTTGAAAACAGTGAGGCCGCGTCGGAGTAGAACACTTTCTATGTTCTGTTGGCGATCGCCCCTCCGTCGGCACCCACCCTCAATTACACCTTTACTTAGGAGACCCATCATGACTCAAACAACGCTAACTGCCCAGGAAATCTTTCGCGCAGCGTACGATAACCGGTACACCTGGGATAAAGGATTTCCTGGATTCCAAGCAACAGTCACGCTTACCGATGCCGATGTCACCCACACCGGGCGAGTTCAGGTCAACCCCGATATGACCTTCGAAGTTCTCGATATTCAAGACGAAGCCGCGAGGCGCCTGGTTAAAAGCCAACTTTGGGAAATGACGATTCACCGAGCCAACCGTAGCTTTGAAGAGAGCCACGGCGACAATACTTTTGACTTAGGCTCAACCGACGACCACGGAGCGATTGAAATTCTGGTCGGTGGAGCCTCGATGGGCAACCGCTACAAAGTACGAGATAACATCGTCTGTTTTGTCCATCGCCAAATTCGGGATGTGATTGTCAACATCCATACTTTCGAGACGCAGCAGACCGAGACAGGCTATTTATCCACTGGCTATCGCTCCATCTACCTCGATCCGCAAACGCAACTCCCAAAGGATTCTGAAACAGTTTTTAAAGACACCTTTGAGCAGGTCGGCGGCTATTGGTTACTCAGTCATCGCACTATTCAGGAATCACAGGCCGATGAAGTCAAAACGACCGAAGTAGGATTCTCTCGTTTTCAGCTTCTCTGAACGGGAATTAAAGGTCAAATCAACCCACCTATGGGCTGATCAGCCATCGCGATCGCCTATGCACAGAGGGCGATCGCACAAATATAAATCCACTCTTGCTGCAATCTCCATTGGCATCTGAGACTGCACAAATCGTAATTTGAGGAGAGTTTTCTACCGCAAAAATGGATTCTAAAAGTCATGAGCACACCTCATTGATAAGGCTTTCGATGGCTTTTAAGCCCATCTTACAGTGGGCGATTACTTGGGTAGTTGCCTGAAAATGGCAACTACTCTAAATCATGGACTAGGACATAGCCCTTTCCTCAAAGCTCTATAGAGAGAGGCAAATGGGTTACGAACACGCTGCCATTTCCGGCTTCACTTTTGACGGTGATTTGTCCTTGGTGGCGGTGCGCGATCGCCTGGGCAATAGCTAGCCCTAATCCCGTTCCCCCAGTCTTGCGAGAGCGATCGCTGTTGACCCGATAGAAGCGCTCAAAGATGCGGCTTTGCTCTTCTGCGGGAATGCCAATACCGGTATCTTTGACGGTGATGGTGGCAGAGCGATCTTGAACTGCTAAACTCACGACCACCGAACCACCTGGTGGTGTGTACTGAATGGCGTTAGCGATGAGGTTGGACACCAGGCGATAGAGCTGAGATTCATGCCCCATCACCTGAATTTCGTTGTTGGGAATCTGGCTGCTGAGATGAACATCAGCCGTGGCGGCCAGTTCTGTCAGTTCTTCAGTTAAGTCAGCAACGATATCGTTCAAACAGCAGGGTTGTGGCAGTTTGGCGGTGGTGTCTTGTTCCAGACTGGTGAGTAAGAGCAGGTCAGCCACGAGCTGGCTGAGGCGACGACCCTGACGCTCCACGGTACTCAGCAGTATGGGCACCTGTGCCGCTTGTTCTGGGGGCAGACGAAGGATAGCTTCCACCGTGGCAAGGAGACTGGCGAGGGGCGATCTCAATTCATGGGCGGCATTGGCGGTGAACTGCTGTTGTTGCTGATAGGACTGATAAATCGGTTGCATAGCCAGACCTGACAGCCCCCAACTCGCGATCGCAATCAACCCCAACGCCAACGGCAAGCTGCCGAAGAGAATCCAACGCAACCGCTGGAGTTCGGCATCGAAGGGGGCCAGGGTGCGACCTACTTGAAGATAGCCCCAGGAAGGATGCTCATGGGGAACTTCACCGGGAGCATGGGTGTGGGCGGCGCTGTGCAGGATGGTGGTGAACTGGCGGTAGCGATCGCCGTCTTTGGTCTGGAGAGTTTGCCAGGAAGCAGGATTGAGGGTGGTCGACAGTGGTTGGGGCTGATTAGGGGAATAGGCCAGCAGGTTGCCCTGATCGTCGAACACCCGAATGTAGTAGGTGTTGCGATCGCTAATCCCCAGTGTGTGACGTTGAATCAGGGATGGATTTGATTCACAGGGTTGCCCTGCAATGCAGAGGTCGGGGAAGATTTGTTGTAAAACAGCAGTCGGATCCTGGGAGGGGGGCAGGATCGGCTCCAAACTGTCGTGGAGGGTGCCTGCGGAGGATTCAATTTCGCGCTCCAGGGCTACCCAATTCGCCTGCACCAGCACCCGCGCCATGCCGAACCCTGACAGGCTCAAAATGCCGCCCATTACCAGGGCATACCAGGCGGCGAGGCGCAAGCGACTGCGGCGAAAGAGCTGCTGGCTATTCATGGTGTGACCCGAAAGCGATACCCCTGCCCCGGAACCGTTTCGATGGGGCAGTCGCAGCCGTAGCGGGCGAACTTTCGGCGCAGCAAGCGAATTTGGGCGGCAACCACGTTGCTGACGGGTTCTTCGTCGATATCCCACAGTTGGGAACGCAGCTTGCTACCGGGGATGATGCGATCGCCGTTTTCCATCAAGTAGGCCATGACTTGAAACTCTTTTAAGGTGAGGGAAATTTCCTGGGTTGGCTGCTCCGGCAGAGTCACCAACAGCCGCGTATTAGCATCGTCCAGGGTGAAGGCTCCCACGGTTAAATGCTGGGGCTTAAGCTGGGGCGATCGCCGCTGCAAGGCTCGCAGACGGGCTAGCAGTTCCTCCATTACAAAGGGTTTGACGAGGTAATCATCGGCTCCGGCATCCAGCCCAGCGATGCGGTTTTCCGGCTGTCCCAAGGCAGTGAGCATGAGGACGGGGAGGGGGTTGTGGCGAGATCGCAGCCGCTGACATAGCTCCAGCCCGGAGAGTTCGGGCAGCAACCAGTCAAAAATTGCCACCGTGTAATCTGCCCACTGGTTTTCCAGGCAGTACCAGGCCTGCGCCCCATCAGTAACCCAATCCACCACGTACTTTTCGCCGACCAGCACTTGCTTGATCGCCTGTCCTAAATCTTCCTCGTCTTCTACCAATAGGACTCGCATCACGTCAGACTTTCACCCCGCAGCCGATTCTACCGAAGTGATGGCAATTTCATCCCGTTTTCACCGACTTCGCATCATCCTTGTGTCGCCGACACTCGGTTTGGTCTGCGATCGATGTCCAAACAAGGTTCGCCCTGGCAAGGATTGACTTCCACTAGAACATGAGAAAGGGAAGAAATGTGACTGAGTAGATGTTTGTAAGACTCCGGTGTTTGCGGATAGTGGGTTACCAGCGAAATGGTAGCAGACAAATGATGTTGGCTCACACGCCAGACATGCAAATCGACTACGCGATTATCAGCATCGTCTTCAATCGCACTTACAATATCTAGCTTGATTTGCTTATCAATGCCGCCATCGAGCAAGATTGCACCGGTGTCGCTCACTAAGTCATAGGCCCACTTGGTAATCACTGCGGCACCGACTAACCCCATTGCGGCATCCAGCCAGATCCAACCTAGAAACTTCCCAGCAAAGAGGGCAACGATCGCCAGAACGGAGGTGAGGGCATCCGCTAAAACATGAACATACGCGGCTCGGAGGTTGTGATCGGAATGATGGTGGTGGTCATGCTCCCCGTGATGATGATGGTGGCCGTGGTCATGATCGCCCTGGAGTAACCAGGCACTCACCAAATTGACAGCTAACCCAAGAATGGCGACTCCAATAGCTTCGCTAAAGTGAATGGTTTGCGGTTGGAAAAACCGACCTACAGATTCAAACGCCATCACAAATGCAACCACGGCTAGCGCAACGGCGCTGGCAAACCCTCCCAGCACACTCACTTTGCCCGTACCAAAGGTATACCTTGGATCAGCTGCATGTCGGCGGGCATAGCGATACGCAAACACAGTGATACCGAAGGCTGCGACGTGGGTTGCCATGTGCCAACCATCTGCCAACAGCGCCATCGAACCAAAAACAGTGCCCGCAATAATTTCGGCAACCATCGTGACTGCGGTTATGAGCATCACGACTTTGGTATTTCGCTCTGCCTGATTCTGCTGAACGGAGAAGTCGTGAGAATGTTGCCACTGGTCAAGGGCGTGAATATGCATAATGTCGAATTCGCTAAGTTGCGCAGTCTAAAGCGAGTATTTCTGAATTATATGGGCTAGCTGGATACCTCCTTGGGGCTAGATGCTGAAAGGATAGTGAGCAAATTGCTGCGGCACCCTACAGGTTTCATCTCTAGCTTTTCCTCTGTGTTTCCATTTTTCCATCGATGACATTTCACCTGGTTTTCATCTGCCCTGTGGCACCCTGTTGGGGATTTTGCTTCGCGCTGTCGCAATTGTGAGGAGGATCCCATGAAGCGTTTACCGTTGTTGAGTTCTGTGCTGGCGGTGAGTCTGGCGGTGAGTGCCCCCGCTGCCCTGGCCCATGTGGGTCATGGCGATGAGTTTCAGGCGGAGGGTGGCGTCGATCGCGTTGAGGTGAATGCCGAAACCGATCCCCTACTCGGCATTCAGGTCGCTCCCATTGAGACCGCCGCTGATGGTAGCGGTGCGGTCATGATTCCCGTAGCGGCACTGGTGGAGGATGGCGATCGCCAACTGGTATTTGTGCTGTACGAAAACTTCTATGAGCCCGTGCCCGTCACTACGGGGGCCACGGTTGGCGAAATGGTCGAAATTTTGGAAGGGTTGTCGGTAGGCGAGCAACTGGTGACTCAGGGCAGTTTGTCGCTTTATGCCGAATCGCGCAAGACGCAAACCGCTGAAGCCGAATCGGAAGCGGCGGCAACGACGAGTGAAGCGCCTGCGGAGGCAGAGGCCGCTGCTGAAGCGCCTGAGGTGGAAGCGACGGAGATGGAAACGAGCGAAGCAGCTGAGACTCCCGCTGAAACGAGCGAAGCCTCCGGCGGGTTTCCAAAGATGCTGTTGGCAGTTCTGGGCGGCGGCGTTGGGCTAGCCGTTGGGGCCGTCGTTCTGACTCGCCAAAAGTAGGGTTGCCGCTCTTTAGACATGACAGCCCCCTCCAGGTCAAAACTGGAGTTGGGCAGGAGTGGAAGAACCTCACCTAGCCTCTCCTTTTGAAGGAGAGGGACCTCAGGCGGTGAGGTCAGCCCAAATGCCAAAACTCTACTTTTGCACCTGGATGAGGGGTATTTCAGCCAGCAGTTAGGACTTTCAGGTAGATGCTGAACGCAGTTCTCAATCAAATCCTCAAAAACTCCATTGCCCAGCGTTGGTTCATTGTGGCAGGGGCGATCGCCGTCACCATTTGGGGCGTTTTTAGCGTTACCCAGATGCCGCTAGATGTGTTTCCGTCCTTTGCGCCGCCCCAGGTGGATGTACAGGTGGAAGCCGTGGGTCTGGCTCCCGAAGAAGTCGAAACCCAGATCACCGTGCCCATCGAGAGTGCGGTGAATGGCCTGCCGGGGGTGACGACGGTGCGATCGTCCTCCAAAGTGGGACTGTCGATGGTCAGCGTCGTGTTTGACCCGAACACCGACATTTACCAGGCGCGGCAGGCGGTGACGGAGCGGCTGCAACAGGTCACCAACCAACTGCCGGAAAATGCCCACCCGCCGGAAATTTCGCCGTTGGTGTTGCCCCTGGGCACAATTTTGCAATACGCTTTCACCGTGGACGGGCAGGGGCCGACCGACCTGATGGCCCTGCGCCGCCTGGTGGATGTCACCCTGAAAAACCAGATCCTCTCGGTGCCGGGAGTCTCCCAGGTGACGGTTTACGGCGGTGACGAGCGGCAGGAGCAGGTGCTGATCGATCCGGCCAGACTGCGAGCGCTTAATGTCTCCATCAATGAAGTTACCGCTGCGGCCACCGGAGCGAATTCCAGCGCCCCCGGCGGATTCCTGATTGGTGGCGGTCAAGAACTGCTGGTGCGCGGCATGGGGCAAATGCAGTCCATTGAGGACTTGCAGCAGTCCGTCGTGAAGGTGCAAGACGGTCAGCCGATATTGCTGCGGGATGTGGCCACGGTGCAGACGGGCGCGGCGCTGAAGCGGGGCGATGCCAGTCTGAACGGGCAACCTGCCGTGGTGCTGATGATCAACAAGCAGCCGGAAGTGGACACCCCCACGGTGACGAACGCGGTAGAGGCTGTCATTGCCGACCTCCAATCCACCTTCCCTGCTGATGTTCAGGTAACCCGCACTTTCCGGCAGGCCAACTTCATCGACTCCGCGATTCGCAATGTCAGCGGTTCACTGCTTCAGGGCGTGGTGATTGTGTCGGTGATTCTGCTGCTGTTTTTGATGAATTGGCGCACCGCCATCATTACCCTCAGCGCCATTCCCCTGTCGCTGCTGATTGGCCTGCTGTTTATGAAAGCCTTTGGTCTGGGCATTAACACCATGACCCTGGGTGGTTTAGTGGTGGCGATCGGCTCGGTGGTGGATGATGCGATCGTCGATATGGAGAACTGCTATCGCGGTTTGCGCACCAATCAGGCCCAAGGCAACCCTAAGCACCCGTTTCAAGTGGTGTTTGATACCTCGGTTCAGGTGCGGCTAGCGGTAATTTTCTCCACGGTGATTATCGTCGTGGTGTTTGCCCCCATCTTTAGCTTGACGGGAGTGGAGGGCCGCATCTTTGCGCCGATGGGGTTGGCCTATCTATTCTCAATTCTGGCCTCAACCCTGGTGGCGATGACCCTGTCGCCTGCCCTCTGTGCCATCCTGCTGGCGAATCAGAATTTGCCCCAGGAAGGGACTTTCGTATCACGCTTTGCCGAACGGCTCTATCGTCCGCTACTGGGGCTGTCCATGCGGGCACCCCATCTCATCCTGACCCTGGCGCTGGCGGCGCTGGTCGCTTCAGCGGCAGTGGTGCCCTCCCTCGGTCGTGTTTTTCTGCCAGAGTTTCAAGAGAAATCTCTGGTGAACTCGATGGTGCTGTTTCCCGGCATTTCCCTGGATATCACTGTGGGAGCAGGTAAAGCATTGGCGAACTCGCTCCAGGACAATCCCCTCTACGAGTGGGTACAGGTGCGGGCCGGACGCTCCCCTGGCGATGCCGATGGCGCTGGCGTGAACATGGCCCATGTCGATATCGAACTTAGTGACGCAGCGCTAAAAGACCGGGAAGCGGCGGTGCAAGAATTGCGGGAGGCGTTTCTGGAATTACCTGGAGTTGCGCCCAACATCGGCGGGTTCATCTCCCACCGCATGGATGAGGTGCTGTCGGGGGTGCGGAGTGCGATCGCCATCAAAATCTTTGGCCCTGATCTGGCCGAACTGCGGAGCATCGGTGAGCAGGTACGCGACACAATTGAACCCATCGAAGGTGTAGTGGACTTGCAGCTCGAACCACAACTGCCGATCCGGCAGGTGCAGATTCAGTACGACCGGGAAGCCGCCGCTGGGTATGGTCTGACGATGGCCCAGATCTCCAACGTGGTAGAAACGGCTCTAAACGGGCGCGTCGTCTCCCAAGTACCGGAAGATCAGCAGCTCATCGACATCACAGTTTCCCTACCGGAGTCCGCCCGCAATAGCCTGGATGCCATCAGCGCTATCCCCATCACGACCCCAACGGGAGAACTGATCTCCCTGGGCGAGGTTGCCAACGTCGGCTACGGCATGGGAGCAAACGTAGTAAACCGGGAAGATGTATCGCGCCTGATTGTGGTGTCAGCCAACGTGGCCGATCGCGATTTAGGCAGCGTCGTGGGCGACATTCAAACCCAGATTCGCCAAAACGTGCAACTGCCCAACGGGTACTTTATTCAGTACGGCGGGCAATTTGAGGCGGAACAGAACGCCACCAATAGCCTGTTGGTGTACAGCATCCTGGCGGCGATCGCGATCGCGGTGCTGATGTTCTTCTCCGTCAAGTCGCTGCCCGCGACGGTGGCGATCATGATCAACCTGCCATTGGCGCTGGTGGGGGGCATTGTCTCCATCTTGCTGACCGGTGGGGTGATGTCGGTGGCTTCTCTGATCGGCTTCATCACTCTGTTTGGGGTCGCCGTCCGCAACGGCCTGCTGCTGGTGGACAACTACAACCGCAAGTTCGCCGAGGGTTTACCTCTGAAGAAGGCGGTGTTCCACGGTTCCCTGGAACGGGTAAACGCCATTTTGATGACGGCCCTGACCTCGGCATTAGGGATGCTGCCACTGGCGATCGCGAGCGGGGCGGGCAATGAAATCCTGCAACCGCTGGCGATCGTGGTGCTGGGGGGCTTGTTCACCTCCACTGCCCTGACTCTGCTGGTGATTCCTGCTCTCTATGCAAGGTTTGGCCGCTGGTTTATGCCCAAACCAAAACGGGCGGAACTGGAAGCCGCGTTTTCCAGTGAGGGCGCACCGCCATCGACGGTGATTTAAATAGCCAATCAAAAAGCCTTCACAGAAAGGTCTGCATTGTGCTTGATGTGGAAGCCTATGATCGTACCTTTCACTGAGCAGATTGAACTGAAGGGTTCACTACAATCGAGTGAACGACAGAGCAGGCAGTCCAAAGCATAATTCAGAAGCGATTTAGTCCAAACTAAGCCTGCTTCGAATTGTGCCGTAACTATGTTGCTGGGAGCCCAGCGATCGCCAATCGCCCTAAAACCTCGACCAATTGTTGAATGTGCGACGGCTCGTGGGTGGCCATGACAGTCAAGCGTAGCCGACTGGTGGGCACGGTGGGCGGACGCACCGCTGAGACGAGGAATCCGCTGCCGGTTAAGCGTTGCCCGAGGTGCATCACGGTAGCGGCATCAGGGACTTCGATACAGAGGATGGGTGAGTCCGATGGCAGCAGCGAAGTGAAGCAATTCGTGGTGGACTCGGCGATGAGAGTCTGGAGCGATCGCTGAAGTTGACGCACGTTTTGCCAAAGGCGATCGCGTCGTTGGGGTTCCGTTTGCACGATGTGGATGGCGGCGAGGGCGGCAGCGGTATCAGCAGGCGTCAGTCCCGTGGTATAAATCCAGCTGGGGGCGCGGTTACGCAAATAGTCGATCAAGTGGGCGGCTCCCGTGACGTAACCGCCGAGGCTGCCCAAAGCTTTGCTCAAGGTCCCCATTTGAATGAGGGGGCGATCGCGGCAACCCAGATATTCCACCGCGCCGGAGCCGTTCGTCCCCAAGATCCCCGTGCCGTGGGCTTCATCCACCATCACCATGCAGTCATAGTGATCGGCCAAGTCCAAAATTTCTGGGAGGGGACACAGGTCGCCATCCATGCTAAACACGCTATCCGTGACGATGAGACAGCGGCGATAGCGCGATCGCTGCTGCTCTAATTGCCGCTGCAAATCAGCCACATCGCCATGCTGATAGGTTTGCACCGTGGCTCCACTGAGCTTGGCCCCACTGATCAGGCTGGAGTGGTTGTATTGATCGGCCAAAATCAGGTCGCGACTGCCCATCAGGGCGCTGATTGTGCCGATATTGGCCAGATAGCCAGAGCTAAAGACGATCGCGTCTTCGGTGCCTTTCCAGTTAGTGATCGCTTGCTCTAGCTGGCGGTGCAGGTCGCGATGTCCACTCAGCAACCGCGAGCCCGTGCTGCCCGTGCCGTAGGTCTGAATGGCCGCGATCGCCGCTGCTGCCAACCGGGGATCACCCGCCAGACCCAAATAGTCATTGCTGGCAAAGTTGACGACCGGTTTACCGTCGCAGGTCATCACCGGACCGGCCATGCCGTCGAGCGATCGCACCGACCGATGCCAGTGCGCTTTATGAATCGTGTTGAGGGATTGGTGGAGCCAATCGTAGGCAGCGCTAGACATGGTTATTTCTGATCGGTCAAACGATATACCGGCAGCGCCAGGCCCCAGATGATGGCCGCCAACCGCAATCCCATAATGGTGACCATCCCCAGCAGGGTCGCCGGTCCCGTAGCTAAGCCGACCGTTTTGAGGACAAGATACAGCGCGATGCCGACAATGGCCGCCGTGGCGTAGATATTGCTGCGGCGCAAAATGATCGGAATTTCGACCAGCAGCACATCGCGAATGACCCCGCCCACCACCCCAGTGCACGTGCCCATGAGAATCACCACCAGGGGATGAAGTTGAGCCGCTTCCGCGATTTGCGCCCCGCTAATGCTGACGAGCGCTAACCCGCCCGCATCGGCCACTAATAAAGCTCGTTGGGGCGGCTTGAAGAAATAGGTATAGAGCACGGTGAGTAACCCCGCCGTCAGGGCCACCAAGACGTAATCCGGCTGTTGAATCCAAAACACGGGGGAGCGATCGAGCAGCACATCCCGCAGCGTGCCACCGCCGAGTGCGGTCACAAAGGCGATTACCAACACCCCTAATAAATCGAGCTGTTTGCGACCAGCGGCCAAAGCCCCGCTCACCGCAAATACCACAACCCCCAACATATCTAGCAAGTAGAGAATGAGTTCAGTTTTCATGACATTACCAGGGTAGGAAATGGGTGACGGTCAAAGTTTGAGCTTCCTAACTCGCTTGATTTTGGGGACTTTGGCACTGAAGTTAGTCGGGGCAATCGGTTCAATGTCAGGATCGTCTCCCCCGATTTGATAGGCCTGGGTGATCCAAACCGTCGCCCCGAGCTGCAAAAAAATCATCGCGATCATGTCATTCGCTAAGCGGGGCAGTAGCGATCGCCAACTCGCAAGCGCTTTCATCACGGTTTTACCCGGCGTCTCACCCGCAAATCGGCCCAGGGTGAGTTCCCCGGTGCGCCAGTCAGCGCGGGCAAACCCCAGCGGTTGCAAGGCTGATTCGAGCGATTTCAGTAAATCAAACAGCAGGCGAATCCGGTGAGTTTGCTCATGGTCGGGATGTTCGCGCAGCCATTTCAGCATCAAGGGATTGAGCCGAAACTCAGCAACCAAGCGATTTAATGCCGTAATTAACGCCTGAGTCGAATCTTGCACACAGGAATTGACCGGACTCACCATCGTAGTGCCCGTGCCATCGCCAATGCGATAGCGTGCCGCCATGACGTCAAGTTCGCGAATCAGGCGCGTCATCGGCGAAAATTTGACCCCGTCGAAGTCATAGTCCTCGGTGAAGGGGGGGAACTTGATGATGACATCGGCTACGGGACGAAAGCCCACTCGGCCGTATTGGCGATCGCCCATAAATCGTGTCCAATGATTGCTGCCCGCTACCACGCCTTCTGGACTGTGGGTGAAAATCTGGCGATATTCAATGTCAAACCGGAGGAGACCCGTCAACGGCTCTCGCACCACCGTCGCAATACCAAAGGAAAAATGCCCAAAATAGATGCCACCGGGCGCAAATTCCTTCTTATTGCCGCCGATGCCGCCATAGACTTCCATCAGCAAGGCGCGATCGCCCTCTCGCCAAAGGTCATCCACCATCAAGCGCGCATCCGTGGAAGGCACCTGGGGTAGCAGTAAAGAGTTCACCACCTGCCCCTTGCGCTGCCGGGCATCTTGCCAATACTCATTATTGATATAGCGCAGGGAAGCTTTCGGGTCAGTAAGGACGATGTCGGGCGTCAGGTCAAATAGATGAAACGGGGCGATCGCCTGCACTACAAATTCATCCTGGTCATTCAGAGCGCCATAGATATACCAACCCGTTTCATTCAGGGGTGACTGTTCGATATCCCGATTGGTGGACTGGTAGAGGTCATCGCGATTAGGCAATACGGCCGGAATATAAACGATCTCTTCGGGGCCACTAAATTGCTGGGTTGCTTTATCGTAGTGCCGCACCCGAAAGCGATCGTTCCCCACTGCGGCCTCGATTTGCACCAACCCATAAAACCGCCCAGTGGTATGCACCGGGTCGCTCTTGATCCGCAAAGTTGGCGATTGATCGGCGACTTCCAGCACCTCGACGGACGCGGGCAAGACAACTGTGATGTCGTCAATGGGATGGGCACCCGCGATCGATTCCAGCGGGTCAACTTTCGCCCAGTGGTTGAGGCGATCGGGATGCACCGTGCCCTGACGACTGCTGACCGCCACCTGTTCAGCAAAATGGACATCCATTGTCACCAGTTGCACGTAGGCTTGGGTATCGACATCATCATGCCACCGCAAGGCCACTGTTTGCCCGATCAAATGAGCGTGGGCCGCCGGTGCATACGAGACTTCAAAACCCACTTTTCGCGGCGTTTGCCGTTCCTCGGCGGATGGCAAAATCAGGCGTCCCATCCAGTCACCGAGCGGTCGGTATCGCGCCAGATCAGGCACTTTATGCAGCGGGTAATACTCCACGCGGTTGAATGCGGCTGCTTGGTAAAGCTCGTAGTTACTGGGGCGCATAAAATCAGATTTCTGGAGGCCCGATCGCACCCAGTCTTTGAGCAATATCCCCGTTGTGATATCAACCGTTTGCTGTAATGGCGTCCGCCCGTCTGGCAATTGCCGACCGATGCTCATGGGGCCATTGGCACCGCTGTGCCCAATCTCCCCTAACGAGATGAAGACGATCCGCCCCCGTCGCTTGGCCTTATTCCAATTCGACAACGGAGCGATCGGCCAGCGAGCCGGAAAGAGTTTAACGCCCAACTTTTCCACCGGGTCCAAATCGCCTGCCAGGTGATACAGCTTATCCACCGCCATGGCCCCCGTGTTGCCGCTAATCACCCCCGCGATGGAAATCACCTCAATGGGCGCCTCAGTCACCTGCTGCAAATACCGCACGCAGCCCATCGACATCTGTCCACCACCACTAAAGCCGATGAGACTAATCGGCGTGCCACTGCCGGGCTGATAGCCGTGGTAAATCAAACTGTCGTACAGCACCTGAGCCAGCCCCCGATTTTGAATCGGGCCATAGCGGGCATCGGCAGACATCATCACCGCAAAAATGTTGCGGATATTCACCACAAACCCGATGGGCACAACGGGCACGGTGGATTTAAACGCATCGACCCAACGCCAGACCCAGGCGAACGGATTATCGGCGGTGAGCTGCGTATTACTGACGGAGTAAGGAATGATGCCCTTAACCAGCAGGACGTTCGGTGGAAGGGCCTCAGCCAATTGCTCCAAAAAGCGTTCGACCTCAGGCAGATAACCATAGGTGCCCTGGTTGATGCCATCCAGGTATGTCACGTAGCGCACCACATCCTCATCAGTTTGGTCGGGATGACGCACCGCAATTCCAGGATTGAGCGGGCGATCGCCCTGCCATCCGGCCCACCAACTCAACGATTCCAACGGCGTCATTAAGATCGCCACGACAACGCCCAACAGCCCCAAGACCGTCAGGTCAATCACGAGTCGCACCGTATCATCTAATGCTCGAAACCAAAGTTGAAAGCCGCGCTGCGATGTCGTAATCACCCCAACAATGAGAAAACTCACAAAAGCGATCGCCAAATAGCGATAGAGTCGGCGGCTGGTGGGAGACTGACCCGGAGCGGCTTGATTACCCACCTCGTCAATGACATCAGTCTGGAATCGAGGCGGATTCTGGACCGCTTGCTGTTCCAGCAAATATTCGAGGTTGGTCGGCCGCATCGTGACTTGATGCCCCGCTGAAAGGCTGGTCAACCATTGCTCTAACCGAGCTAACGGCTGACCAATGGTGCGTTGTCCCAATTGCAACAGCAGCCAGCCCACTCCCACTGCCAGCATGGCTTGCCACGAAGTCAAATTCGTTGTGGATTCAATGCCGACGAGGACGGCCAATAGAGTCCAGATTGAGAGCAAAACCGAAATCGGCATCCCAAAATAAGGTGCGGCTACGAGAAAGCCTAGCAGTTGGGGCGCATAACTCACGGCCAACCCGCGAAACACATTGTCAAGGGTGAAGCTACTGCGCCCAAAGGCATGCAGAATCAACCAGATACATATCACCCAGACGATGAAAGTTACAAAGTAGATGAGGGCCGAAATCACCAAGCTCAAGACAAACCGTAAGGGTTTGATGCGATTGGCAAACAATACGATACTTTGTCCTATTGCTTGCGAAAGCCCCGCTAGCAACACCACGGCGGCCACCACCCAGCGATTTTCTAGACTGTCGCCCACCTTACCAAAGACCTCAGGGTCAAGGCTTAACCCGCCAATCACCAGTTCCCAAAACTGCTGCCAGAACGTACCATCCATGCCTGCCATCGACATTGCCTCGCCACAATATTGCTGCCCAATGGGTCAGAAATCTCCCCAAGGCAAACTCACCGTTCGCACGACGTTGGCAGCAGGGGGGTGCAGCAGACAGCTGGATTAATCTGTCAGCTCCAGCCAGCATTCATCGAAAACTAGCGACAACAACCCCTGTCAGAGAATTCGCCCACCGTATTGTACGAGGCAATAGCCGACGATGCCGTTGATCATTGAGGAATGCTAGCTGCCAAAGCATCTGGCGCTCCATTTAGCACAATCAAGACACTGTTAAAACCTGAAACTATTGACGACGCTCAATGCACAAAGAACGACATCGCGCCGTCCAAATTGATTTATCGCTAGCCGCCGCTGATCGGCAACCTGCTAATACTGCCGTTGTGCAGGAGTACCTTCGCCTGACAGCAAGCTGTTGTAAGCGTAACTGTCGTTTTCGTAAATCATCGAAGCGCTCTGCAGCGGCGCGCCATCAAACACTTGATCCATGTAAAGCACGTAATTGCTCATCAAGAAGTAAACCGTCATCATCGCGACAGCCGAGGAAGCGACCAAAAAGCCCGCCAACATAAACGAAAATTCCTGGCTCTTGACGGCTTGATCCATCAGGCGCAGGGCCCAAGCCACCAAAGCGATCACAACAATTACGGTGAGGAAGAGCATACAAATGCCTAGTACGTCTCGTACCTGTACATTAAACAACCTATGTTAAGCAGTGTAACAGCAATTTAATGAAGTTGTTAGCTTTGGGGCGATCGCGCCTCGTGCCGTGCCGAGCTGAATTCGCGGTTTTCCTGCCGGTTTATCGCTACTAATCGGTTTAGATTTCGCAACACTGAACTCATAGAAGATGAATTGTCATTGTTTGTCGCGAGGAAGGAGTTGGAGAACGTTGCTTCTTCCCAAGACGATCGCTACCAGCAGTCCCATTCTTGCCGATGCTCTATTTGACCGGTCGTGTGGGAATTTGGTGTTCCGCCAGGTAAGTTTTGATTTCGTCCACCGTGAGCTGTCCATAGTGCAGCAAAGAGGCCAGCAAGGCGGCTTCCGCTTTCCCCTCAGTCAAAGCTTCATAAATGTGTTGACAGTTGCCGGCCCCGCCAGAAGCAATAACGGGTACGTCAACTTCTTGCGCGATCGCTTGGGTGAGGGGTAAGTCATAGCCCGCTTGGGTACCGTCGGCATCCATGCTAGTGACCAACAATTCTCCCGCGCCGCGCTGCACGACATCTTTTGCCCACTCGATGGCATCTAAGCCGGTATTTTGTCGACCGCCCCGCACATACACATCCCACCCCGGATTGTCAGCCGCCTCCCGTTTGCGGGCATCGATCGCCACCACAATGCACTGATCACCAAAGCGATCGCTCGCCCGATCAATCAATTCTGGCTGGCGCACCGCCGCCGAGTTAATGCTGACCTTGTCGGCTCCGGCCCTTAACAGTTGTTTGATTTGCTCTAAGGAATTGATGCCGCCGCCCACCGTGAGGGGAATAAATACCTGATCAGCGGTGCGGTAAACCACGTCGAGCAAGATGCCGCGATCTTCGTGGGTCGCGGTGATATCTAAAAACACGAGTTCGTCAGCCCCAGCGTCGTTGTATGCCTGGGCTAGTTCTACGGGATCACCAGCATCGCGCAAATCCACAAAGTTGACCCCTTTGACCACCCGCCCAGCATTGACATCCAGACAGGGAACGATTCGCTTTGCCAGCATAATGACTCACCATAACCACCATTTAGGGGTGGGAATTTATTTTCGCTATCTACCTTAGTCCAGGATGGCGCAAGACGCTGATAAACTGTGGATTGGTCGGTGTGAGCACCGATCTTAAATCTCTCATTTTCAGGTGGTTAGGTTAGGCATGGCCTTAGAAATTGGACAACAGGTGAAAGTTCTACGGTTGCGCGATCGCGTCTCTCCAGACGTCGCTGAGCGACTCGGCAAAACCGGCGTCATTCGCCAATTTAGAATGGTTGATGGCAGCGGCGTTGGAGTTGTGGTTGAGTTTGACGGCAACTACTCCACCTGGTTTTTTGAGGACGAATTGTCCCCAGTTCAATAATTGAATAGATTGAACTTGGCGTTACTCAATCAATAAATAAGACTTGTGCCTCAAATTTTGACTTTTCTTGGGCAATCGCGAAGTAGCTGTGCGATTGCTTCGGTAGCCTTTGCACGACAGTTAGCCGAGCAAGGTGCCCGAGTGCTTTGGCTGACCCAAGACAGCGGGCCATTGCCAGCAGTGTTGTGGGGCCAACCTTTATCCACCGAGGCCCAAGCCTTGGGAGCCAATCTGTGGACCTTACAACTCCAGTCGGCACAGCTATTAGAAAAAAGCTGGGATGTAGTCAAAGGCATCGAGGCGCAGTATCTGCGCAATCCCTTACTGAAGCAGGTCTTTGGTCAGGAGCTGGTACTGCTGCCGGGGATGGAAGATGCGCTCACGTTAGATGCTATTCGCGTGCTGTATGACAGCCAAGAATACGACTATTTGATTGTGGATGGTATCTCGGCCAAGGCATCTCTGCGTATGTGGGGCTTGCCAGAGCAAATGGACTGGTACATTCGGCGCTTTCAAAAAGTACTGGCCGAGTCGGAGTTGGCCCGGGCGCTGTCGCCGTTTATCCAGCCCGTTGCAGGAGCCGTCCTGAATATTAGCGGGAGCCAAGAGTCCATCAACCAGCCCGTACAGCAGGCACGAGATTTTCTAGCCGCCGGGCGACAAGTGGTGCAGTCGGCATCACATCATTTGAGCTTTTTGGTGACCACGGCGGAGCCGGGCGATGCCGACATGGCGCGCTATCTCTGGGGGAGTGCGCAGCAAATCGGCATGACCGTAGGGGGCGCGATCGCTTACCAAGCCCAACTGGACGATCAAACTTTTGCCCCGTTGCCCGTCCATGACTTTCCTCCGTTGGCTGACGGCAACTGGCAACCATTGATGGCCGCCGTCCCGAGTTTGGATGCGGCCGTGCAAAATGCTCCTTCGCCAGTCGTGATTAACGAGGCAGAAAAGCAGGTCAAGCTCTTTTTGCCCGGCTTTAGCAAGGCCGATATTGACCTGACACAATACGGCCCCGAGGTGACGGTCACAGCAGGCGACCAACGACGCAACCTGTTTTTGCCAGCCAGCCTCAAAAACCGTTCAGTGCAGGGAGCCAAATTTCAGGAAGACTATCTCATTCTGTCGTTTTAGACAGGCTCGGGAAGGGGATCGTGAGCGATCACGGCTTTCCCCATAGCGCTGGAAGATTGGAAATTTGTGGGTAATCGAACACCCTAAACAGCGAAGTTTTGGGTTACCTTACTAACTTTGACGCGATCGTCCGGAGCGTTCCGACGAGGTCGCCCGTTCTCAGGTCATCGACAGTCAATATCCATCACAAACGCAGATAGTCACTGGAGATTTTATATGGTTGACCCCGTATCGGAAGCACCACAGGATGCAGTAGAGGCGGCGAAAGGGAGCAAAACACGCCAGCTCTTGGGCATGAAAGGGGCTGAAGCGGGTGAAACTTCCATCTGGAAAATTCGCCTCCAGCTGATGAAGCCGATCACCTGGATTCCACTCATCTGGGGAGTCGTCTGTGGTGCGGCCTCGTCTGGCCAGTACGTCTGGAATTTGGAATGTGTCTTAATTGCGGCAGCCTGTATGTTGATGTCTGGCCCGCTGCTGACCGGCTATACCCAGACCATTAACGACTTTTACGATCGCGAAATCGACGCCATTAACGAGCCCTATCGGCCCATCCCCTCCGGCGCTATTTCCGTTCCTCAAGTGGTGGTGCAGATTTTGGTGCTGCTAGGCGCTGGCGTGGGTGTGGCCTATGCGCTGGATCAGTGGGCTGGGCATGAGTTCCCCACGATTACCGCGCTGGCAATCGGCGGCTCTTTTTTGTCTTACATCTATTCAGCGCCACCGTTAAAACTGAAGCAAAATGGCTGGCTGGGCAACTATGCCTTGGGCGCGAGCTACATCGCGTTGCCTTGGTGGGCCGGACACGCCCTCTTTGGCGAACTCAATCTGACGATTGTCTTGCTCACCCTGTTTTACAGCTTGGCTGGACTGGGCATCGCGATTGTGAACGACTTCAAAAGTGTGGAGGGCGATCGCCAGCTGGGGCTCAAATCTTTGCCCGTGATGTTTGGCGTGGGCACCGCCGCGTGGATTTGTGTATTGATGATTGACCTGTTTCAAGGGGGCGTAGCAGCTTACCTGATGAGCATTCATCAAAACCTGTACGCGGTTATTCTGGTGCTGTTGATTATTCCGCAAATCACCTTTCAGGACATGTACTTTTTGCGAAATCCCCTGGAAAATGATGTGAAGTATCAGGCCAGTGCCCAGCCCTTTTTGGTGTTAGGTATGTTGGTCACGGGCCTTGCTTTAGGCCACTCGGCTTTGGTGTAAACCCCTTGAAGCGTCGCTGTTCAAATGGATCGACAACCTCGCGGGTCGATTACGGTTTCTTGGATAGCGTCTCTGGTATAGAGTGTGCTGAAGCGATCGCGGTAATGTTTCAATATCAGTTTGGTGAGAGGCTAAGTTGAGTCGTGGCTAATACTTTCGTTCAACGATTCAGACAATTATTTGCCAGTTCCAAAGCGGCTCCTTCTGCGCGGCCACATTCGAGACCAGTAACCAGCAGCTCATCATCAGCGGCGCAGCGGCAAGTGTATCCATCGGCCTCCCCTGGGGCGGACACTGAGCAGGAGCCCCGCCCGCCCTATCGCCGTCCCCTCCACTATCGTCCCCTGTTTTGGCTGGTGTTAGTCGCAGGGGCCATCAGTGCCACGGGGGTGAGTCGCGCCCATCGCATTTGGCAGACAACGGAAGCCGATTTGCCCGCTGTGACCGACTTAGAAACGTTTGAACGTCAAGGCACCATTACGATCACCTCGGCAGATGGCGTCATTTTGCAGAAAATCGGTCCCGCCACCCGTCAAAAGATCGAGTACGACGACATTCCCGATACGCTAATTGCCGCTTTCATTGCGTCGGAAGATCGGCGCTTTTACGAGCACAGTGGGATTGACTATCAGGGCATTGCGCGGGCAACTTTGGCCAATGTGCGCCAACGCGATGTCGTCGAGGGGGCTAGTACCATTACGCAACAATTGGCCCGGATCGCCTTTCTCGATCAAGAGCGGAGCTTGCAGCGTAAAGCCCGAGAAGCCTTGCTGGCCCTCAAGATCGAAGACGAATTTACCAAAGCTGACATTATTGAGAGCTATCTCAACCTGGTTTATCTGGGGGCCGGAGCCTATGGCGTGGCGGATGCCGCCTGGGTCTATTTCGGCAAGCCCGTAGATGAGCTGACGCTGTCGGAGGCGGCTTTAATTGCGGGCATGGCCCCGGCGCCAAGCGCCTATTCCCCTCTGGTTGATCCGCAAGCGGCAGAAATCCAACGCAACATTGTGATTCGCCGCATGTTGGAAAACGAAAAAATCACTCAGGCAGAAGCTGACGCCGCCTTAGCGGAAGAAGTAGCCACCACCCCCAATGAGCCCAAGTTTCTCTACAGCGAGTTTCCCTACTTCACGATTTTTGTCCAAAAGCAATTGAGTGAGATCTTGCCACCCGAAGTGGTCGAAGCCGGGGGGCTAACGGTTGAAACCACTCTGAACACGGACTGGCAAAAGAAGGCTCAGGAAACCATTAATGAAACTGTAGAGACGGTGGGAAGCCGCCAGCGGTTCAGCCAAGCCTCTTTAGTCGCGGTTGATCCCCGCAATGGCGAAATTAAGGCGGTCGTGGGGGGGACAGACTTTAACGACAGCCAATTTAACCGGGCAACCCAGGCGCTCCGACAACCAGGTTCTACCTTCAAGACGTTTGTCTATACAACCGCGATCGCTGCCGGATTTGACCCCAACAAAACCTATGCTGACGCCAAGTTCGTAGTCGACGGCTATGAACCCAAAAACTACAACGGCAAATACAGCGGCACGGTCTCTATGCGCCAGGCGCTGACCTCTTCCGTCAATATTGTGGCAGTCAAAGTCTTAATTGATGTGGGCTTTGATCCGGTCATCAATATGGCCCAGCGCATGGGCATCGAATCCGAACTGCGCCCGACCTATTCCCTCGCCCTTGGCGCGTCTGAAGTCACCCTGTTAGAACTGACCAGCGCCTATGGCACGCTAGCCCGTCAGGGCCAGCATCACCCAGTACACAGCATTCGTCGAGTCCGCGATAGCTCAGGCAAAGTCATCTACGAGATTGATAACACCCCGACCCAAGCCGTTGACGAAACCACCGCCGCGATTATGACCTGGATGTTGCGAGGTGTGGTGGAAGGTGGCACCGGGGGACGAGCTTACATTGGTCGTCCCGTCGCGGGCAAAACGGGCACTTCGGAAAACGATCGCGATTTGTGGTTTATCGGCTACATTCCCCAATTGGCGGTGGGAGTGTGGCTGGGCAATGATGACAATAGCCGCACTTGGGGTGTGAGCAGCTCGGCAGCGGCCGCCTGGGGCGATTTTGTCTCTAAGCTGTTGGATGATATCCCCGAAGAGGACTTTCCTCCCTTGCCCCAGCTCGCAGGCCGTAAGGGCAGTATCGAAGCCGAACCGATTAAACCCGGTCGCGTGAGAGCAGCCACCGCCTCAGATGATGACGAGGATGCGGCTGAGAATGCCGCCGCTGAGAGTGCCGATTCGGACGCCGGGGATGCTAGCGCCGACAGCGCGGCCGATCCTGCTCCGAGTGGCGCGGGGTCGCTGAGCGATATTGGTGGGGGGGCACCAAGCGAACCGGCGCCCACGCCCGCACCAACGCCTGAGCCTGAAGCCCCTGCACCTACCCCGGTTCCCGAACCCGCGCCCGCGCCCGCGCCGGCTCCGATTCCCGAACCCGCAGCCCCCGAACCCGCCCCCATCCCCGAACCGGCACCCGCTCCGGCCCCTGCACCGCCACCGCCAGAGCCCGCGCCCGTCCCCCAACCCGCACCTCCTTCTAACGACGGCTAAGGAGATTGTATGCAAAGCCGTGTTTGATTCATCGAGTCACGCTAGCGGGTGTTGCCTGGCACCTGAATTTCGCTTCAGGAGTTCTCTAGAAATAAATTTCCCCTCGTAAGTTGGTGTCGAGGAACGAGACCCAACATGCTTGAATCCTTGATGCTGTTGGGTTTCCTGACGTCAACCGCAACCTACGCCGCACCTTCTTTCGGGTAATTTCTTTTGCGGAGATCCCCTTAGGAGTTCAGCTTCCCAATTACTCGCTTAGATGACCACTTCGGGAATCTCTTCAAATGCTGTCAGCTCAGTCACGAGATCGTTCGTGTGGGCGCGCTGACAGCGAATCGTAAACGGACAGCGATCGCATTTTTCCAGTTCGTCAGTAATCTGTGGAAAGGGAATACCGACGGCCAACAAATCAGTGAGCCGTTGCGTCAGCCGTTCTAAATCTAGGCGAGTTTGCTGATGCTGTGGCGCAGAATAGGGGATGCGCACCTGCTGCGGGGTGAGTTTCCCAGACTGAGCATCGACCGTGCGCACAAACCAGTAGGTCATCGAAATAGCTGACGGCGGATAGTCGGTGGTTTCGGCCAGCACATACAAATAGAGACGGGTTTGCCAATCTCTTTGCAAATGAACCAAGCTTTTGGGCTGTAAGTAAGTCTTCCAATCCACAATTTCGGCTCGATCGCCCCACAGCCGCAGCAGGTCATACACCCCCGTCAGCCAAAAATTTTGGAAGATCAGCGATCGCTCATGCTCACTCTGACGAAACACTTCTCCTGTCGTGTCAAAGAGCTCTGGAGCTTGAGCTTGCAGTTGGGTCAGACAGGT
Organism: Leptolyngbya iicbica LK; assembly: GCF_004212215.1. Lineage (NCBI taxonomy): Bacteria > Bacillati > Cyanobacteriota > Cyanophyceae > Leptolyngbyales > Leptolyngbyaceae > Leptolyngbya > Leptolyngbya iicbica. Next base: position 107,798 of record NZ_QVFV01000009.1, on the reverse strand, counting down.
TTGCAGTTCGGTATCGGCTTGCAGCACCGGGTCAATGGGCAACCCCATCTCGCGCTGTTGCATCAACAGGTGAAAGCGATCGCCCCACTGTTGCGCCGCCAGCAACTCCGGGGACGACGGCACTGACAGCGACTCCAAAATCGTGTGCTGATAGCGCCGGGGACAATATTCCAGCAGACTCAGTTGACCTTGCGACAATCGCAGCACGGCGTCTAAGCTTCGCCCCCCACGACCACATTGCGAATGCGCAGACTCGGCCCACCGCAGCCCACGGGCAGCCCACTTTGGCCCGCCTTACCGCAGCCTCCCGACTCATCCCAATAAAAGTCGTCGCCAATGCCCTCAATATCTGCCAGCGTGCGAAACACATTGCCCGATAGCGTCACGTCCCGCACGGGTTCCGCCAGTTCGCCATCGCGAATCATCCAGGCTTCCCCCGCCGTAAAGGTGAACATTTCACCATTGGTCATGCCGCCGAGCCAGTTTTTGGCGTAGACCCCTTCTTGAATGCCGGAGAACAGATCGGCCACCGGCGTGTTGCCGCGACCAATCCACGTATTGGTCATGCGCACCAAGGGCGGATAGTGATAGCTGAGGCAGCGGGCATTACCCGTAGGCTGCTCATCCAGTTTGCCTGCCGTCTCGCGGGAATGCAGCCGTCCCACCAAGACGCCATCTTGAATCAACTGCGTGGTCGTGGCGGGGCACCCCTCGTCATCATAGTTGTAGCTGCCGCGATGACCTTCGAGGGAGGCACCATCAAAAATTTGCAGATTCTCAGGGCCAAAGCGACGGCCCAGAGTCATGACTTCCAACAAATCAGGGTTTTCATAGGCCATGTCGGCTTCCGAGAGGTGGCCAAAGGCTTCGTGGACGAACAAACCCGACAACACCGGGTCAATCACCACTTCGTAGGTGTTGCCTTTGACCGGGGGCAAATCTAAGGCGGCGACTGCTCGTTCGGCGGCACTGCGCACCTGCGTATCCAGATTTTCCAGATCTTCGAAGGCTTGGCGGGAGCCATTCGTTTCTCGCCCGGTTTGGACGGTGTCCCCATTCCGCGCCGTCGCCGCCAAGCGCAATTCCATATCCGACCAGCTCTGCTCGATGTGGGTGCCTTCGGAGGTGACGAGCAATAGCCGTTGAGTGACGTCGTTATAGCGGACGGAAGTGGTGGCAATGCGCTCGTCCACACTCTGCAAGATGTCGTCGTAGTGGGTGCAGAGGGCTTTTTTGCGCGTTAGGGAAATGGTGCGAGGGTCGGTCCCCCGCATCAAGAGAGGCGATCGCACCTGCACGGGATCGATCGCCGCCAAGAGAGTTTCATCATCGCCCACCAACCGAGCCGCGTGAATCGCGCCCTCAATTCGCTCGATCAAATCTTCTAATTGGTTAAAGCTGGCAAAGCCCCAGCCGCCTTTGTGACAGGCCCGCACCTGCCCGCCCAGAGAAATGCCTTCACTCAAGGTCTCGACCTTGCCCCCTCGCAGCAAAATGTCGGTGCCTTCCGACTCTTCCAACCGAATGGCCAGAAAATCGACGCGATCGCGGTACTGGTCAATCAACGCAGCAATCTGATCGGTGTAGCGGTCAAACGATTGCGACATGCCAGTAGCCTCCAATTGGTCGCCCGACTTGAACTTTAACTATTGTGCCGCTCTTTTTCCAAATCGGTGCCCCCAACCAGGAGTAGTCTAGAATCACAACTACAGCTTTGTGGCTGTTATCCTCCCTGTTGTGAACCGAGATTCCGGCTGAGCTTGCCGCCATGACCCAAGAGCTAGAGTATTCATTGCCCCCAGCCATTCGCCGCATCTCCGGCGCGTTTCGGCGCTTTGGCTGGATTAGTTTTTGGGCCCAGATTGTCTTGGGGGTGATTGCGAGTTTGGCATTGTTGTTTGCGATCGCCAGCCTCTCGGCCCGCAGTGGTGGCAATAATCCTGGGGCTGGGGCCGGACTCTTTTTCACGTCAGTGGGGCAAATCACCGTCTTTGTTAGCGCGTTTTGGGCCTTTCGCTACACTCGCCTGGGCCGACAACTCCGCAGCCGCGACGAGACCAAACGCCCCAAACCCAAAGACGCCATCCGCACGTTGAAAATTGGCCTGTTCATGAGCCTCGGCGGCATGCTCGCCACCCTGCTGGGCGCAGAAGCCACTGTCGGAGCCCTCCTGGCAAAAGCGCTGTCTCAGCCCCAAGGCGCAGCCGTGTTTGGGGCGCCGGGCAACGTCAGCCAATATGTACAGCCTCTCGATATTTTTGTCATCCAGGCCAATACCAATATTCTGCTCGCCCATTTTGTCGGGTTGGTGTTGACATTGTGGATTATGAATTCTTTGGACAATACTTAGAGCTCATCTCAGGGAACCGTCCCCGCTTTACCTGATTTTTGGGTTGTGAAGCTGTGAAGCAGCCCCCAAGCACCGCAAATCACGATGGGCCCCTCAAGTTTTACTCGCCGCAATGAGACCATTGCCAACCGTAACTGAACGGGCGAAACCATTGCATAGATGGCTTAACATGCAATAGTGAGCACGACATGGCTGGGGCGATCGCACCATGGATATTCAACCGTTTTACGACTTTTTTGACTGCTGTGTGGGCGAATGGGTGACTGAGCGCACCTATCACTACCTGACCCATCAAGAAGTCGAGCGATCGCGTACGGAATTCGCCGTGGCCCCCATCACCCGCGACCTCAAAGAAAAAGTGTTGTCGGATAACCAGTATGGCGAGGTCGAGGACATCGACACCATGCCAGGATTTCGCCTCGGCTTTCACACCGTTTCTGAAACGGGCGAAGAGGTGAGTCAAGAACTGCGCATGCTGTTTGTCCCCCGACTCACGGGCGACGGCTTTTTGGAAGGAGATTATTTGCGCGATCGCGCCTATGAAGAGGCCAAGCCCATCATTTCCCACTTTCGCTTTGGCCTGCACCATCGCGAACTGCTGATGACAACCCGCTACACCCAGGTCGTTTCAGTGGACTCCATCACGCTGGTGAATCCGACCCTGCGCATTCGCCGCATTTTGAATTATCAGCGCCCCCCAGTCGATCACGCGCCACTCGAAACGGTGCGGTTAGCTGGGTTTGGCGTCGAGCAAAAGCAGCCCTAGGCCATGTATAGCAGTTATCTTGAAGTCTGATTGGTCTGGTGGCGCCAATCAGACTTCCGCTTTATGGTGATTACGAGAGGCATCCATCGGTTGAAGCTCGTCCTGCTGAGGTGGTGCATCTAACACGGTGACGCGGGCAAATTTCAGCCCCGTGACGCCTTGCAACGGTTCCACTGCACCCTGTTCGATATCGCTGCCGACCCAGCCTTCGCGCTGCAAATAACGCAGATACTCCTGATATTCCTTCCATTCCTCATTGGTGGAATAGACGAGCGTGAGGCAGCCGGGTTGAGTAATGCGATCGTGGGTCGTGGCATCAAGGGCTTTGTCGATGCGCTTTTTCACGATTTCATAGCGGGTGTCGCGGGTGCCCCGCACGTCAAACAACCGTTCAGTGCTTTCGTCGTGGGTGATATCTACCGTGCTGTCTTGCACTAAAACCAGGTGAGTCAGGTCCATATCAGTAGCGTGTTCTGCCTTGAGTCGAAAGCCCGTGCGAGCACAGGCACAAACGGCCCGGAGCTGCTCGTACCGCAAACTCCGCAGATGAAAGGATGAAAATCGCTGATCAATGGCGCTGCCCGCATAAATCATGTGATCAATGCCGTCAGTCGCTTCGATGTCGCAGTAGTGGGGCGAGACACACTGCATAGTGCGCTGCCAGCGTTGCCAGGTATCGCGCAGTGAAAGGTTGATGTGCTGCACGGTCTGGTCATAGCGCGATCGCGCATCGTACACACAGTCATGTTCGTTATCTTTAGCCGCGTCATAGGCCGCGATCGCCGACCGCACAGTCTCCCCACAGGTTTTGAAAAAGTCGAAGTGGGCTTCTAAATTTTCTTGCAGATATCGCAAGAGCGTAATCTCGGCATCGACCGTGATACCTTGCTGGAGCTGCTCAATCGTGGCTTGCAGATCTTGCTTAAATTGCGCCGCAAACGCCGTCTGGGTGGCTTCGTACACTGCCGTCGCGATCGCCAGCGCCAGCCGAAACTGGGTCAGTAAATCTTGCTGAATGGCCCGATTGCGTTCGTTAGAAGAGCCGCGAATATCGGAAATGCCATAGAGCGGATACACTTCGCGAAAGGTGATGGGCGCGGGCGGCAAGCCCAAGCTGCGCCGCTCAGCTTCTTCTTCAAATCGCCACCGCACCGATTCGTGAATGTGAATAAATCGCTCGTTGACGCTTTGGCGCATGGCAATGGTCAAGGCCGGAGCCAGGGTTTTGCCATTGTGCTCGTCGATCGCATCAAAGGCATCAGGTTGGTCGCTCATCACTCCCACTACGCCTAGCAACTGGGGCGAGTCTTGTAGACGGACTGATTTCAGCACCAGGGGCAAGATTAACAGTGACTGGGCACCGCGCTGGCGCAGCATCGGTTCGCAAGCCGACAAACACGGTACGCTCAAATCCTTCAGATTCAGCACAGTGCCTGCAGAGGCCGCTTTGAACAACACCGATTCTTGTAGGCAGTCGGCGGGCAGCGGATGCGTCGTCCACTCGGGTTTGTCCAAATCCAAATATAAGGCGGCGTTGCTATCTTCAGCCGTGAGAATAAAGCTATCGGTGGCGCGAAATAGCCGCTTCAGCAGCGTATTGGCCTGCAAAAAGCGGCGGGGTTGCAAAATCGATTCGCGATCTAGCAACAAGTGGATCAGCCGTTGCGTGACCTCGCGATCGCTAACGTCCATTCCCTCAACCAAAACCACTCCACTGGCGGTGTAGGTTTGCGGGTTGAGCAACTGCAACACCGCTTGCAACGGCGAATGGGCATCTTGGAGCTGCTGTAACACCTCACCCGCCTCCGGCGATTCCGGCCAGCAGCGATCCAAAGCCGCTTGCACTGCCGGGTCCAGGGTCAGCAGTTGGAGGCGATCGCTACTCACGGTAAATTCCACAAAGCGGGCGCGATCGCCATCCAGCGAACTCACCGAGACAATTAACGACTCATGCAGCCAGCGCGAGGGCAACAGGTCGCTCTGCCCATAGCGTTCGGTCAAAATCGCGTTCAAAATATGCCGCCGAATCCGCTCGCGTACCCACAGCTGATCATCGGGCGACAGTCGCTGCAACACAGCCGCCCCTAGCGATGGCGGCGCATCCACCATGCCGACCAACTGCCGAAAGCGATCGCTGGTCCACTCAATGCGGTGGGTGGCAATATCGATCGCGGCCACCAGCAGCCGACTGTGGTGCTCCAGCACCGACCACCAACTCGGTACGGTCACGGGTTCAAATTGCGGTGACTGCTTTGCTTGACCATCTGGCATTGTGGGGTTCCCCTGCTGATCATGATTGGTCGATCCCAAGACAGCGTGTCCGTCATCCATCTGCGACAAGTCTCGGAAGAATTTGAATCGGCGGTTCAGCTGAAGACTCTGATGCACCTTGCCCACTTACCCCTTGGCCTGCAATACGCCTACCCCTACAGCGGGTCAGAGCAATTTTCCAGAAACCCGTCGGCATCAAAGCCATAGTCCAAGGCATCAACCCCTTACAATAGAGATTCTGAAAAACCGTTAAAACGGCAAGGTACTCAACGACTATTTTGCCTACTTTAACCTTCGTTTCCGCTAACTTGCAGCAAATTGACTTATGTTTGAAGCCCTTTCTGAACGATTTGACTCGGCCTGGAAAAAGCTCCGAGGCCAAGACAAAATCAGCGAAGCCAATATTCAGGAAGCGTTGCGGGATGTCCGTCGCGCGCTGCTAGAGGCGGATGTCAACCTGCAAGTGGTCAAAGCATTTGTGGCCGAAGTGCAAGCGCAAGCGCTAGGGGCGGAAGTCGTTTCGGGCGTGAATCCGGGTCAGCAGTTCATCAAAATCGTCAACGACGAGCTGACGAAACTGATGGGGGAAACCAACGCTCCCCTGGCGAAGGCAGAAACCGCGCCAACGGTGATTTTGATGGCGGGCTTGCAGGGGACGGGTAAAACTACCGCGACCGCCAAACTCGCCTTGCACCTGCGCAAAGAATCGCGATCGGCCATGATGGTCGCCACCGACGTCTACCGTCCCGCCGCCGTGGATCAGCTCATCACCCTGGGAAAACAGATCGACATTCCCGTCTTTGACCTGGGCACGGATGCCAACCCCGTCGAGATTGCCCGCCAGGGAGTCGCCAAAGCCAAAGAAGACGGCATCGACACCGTCATTGTGGATACGGCTGGCCGTCTGCAAATTGACCCCAAAATGATGGCGGAACTGGCCCAGATCAAGGAAGCCGTGCAGCCTGATGAGGTGCTGCTGGTGGTGGATGCCATGACCGGGCAAGAAGCCGCCAACCTGACCCGCAGCTTTCATGAAGAGATCGGGATCACTGGGGCCATTCTCACCAAAATGGACGGCGACTCGCGCGGTGGTGCGGCGCTTTCTGTGCGACAAATTTCCGGCCAGCCGATCAAATTCATCGGCGTGGGGGAGAAAGTTGAGGCGCTGCAGCCCTTCTATCCCGATCGCATGGCTTCCCGCATTCTGGGCATGGGCGACGTGCTCACCCTGGTGGAAAAAGCCCAGGAAGCGGTGGATATTGCCGATGCCGAAAAGCTCCAAGAAAAAATTCTAGAAGCGAAATTCGACTTCGATGACTTCCTCAAGCAGACCCGCCTGATGAAAAATATGGGCTCCCTCGGCGGCATCATGAAGATGATTCCGGGGATGGCGGGCAAAATCTCCGACGATCAGTTGCAACAGGGCGAAACCCAACTGCGCCGGGTCGAAGCCATGATCAAATCTATGACCAAGGAAGAGCGCAAAAACCCAGAATTGCTCTCCAGTTCACCCAGCCGTCGCCGCCGCATCGCTCGTGGCTCGGGCTACCAAGATAAGGACGTGAGCAAGCTGGTCAGCGACTTCCAAAAGATGCGCACCATGATGCAGCAAATGGGCTCCGGCCAGATGGGGATGCCCGGCATGGGCGGCGGCTTCCCCGGCATGGGGGGTGGTTTTCCGGGCATGGGCGGTGGCTTTCCGGGCATGGGCGGCGGCGCCCAACCGGGCTTTCGTGGCTATCCCGGCATGGGCGGCGGCGGCAAAAAGAAGAAAAAGAACAAGAAAAAGAAAGGCTTTGGCGATCTGTAACGAGCGTCCTGCACAGCAGCGATCGCCGATCAAATCACAACCCAGTCGGAAGCCTTGGATGGGTGGATAGATTAATGAGTTACAGGCTCAGTTTCTTTTTTTGCCATATTCCTCAGCTCATGCGAGACTCCAGGGCGGCAGGAGGCTGCTAGCAAACTTGAATCAGTCTTTGTGGCGGTGGGCTAAATTTGCGTTAAACGATTTTATCGTCGTCGCCATAAACTAAAAAAACGCACGCCGTCTGGGGGCCGCCAAACCTATGACCCATGTCACCCCTACCCACGCTGAGAGTTGGATCGCGCGCTGGTGGCAGTCGCTCGGGCCATTTGCTCGCACACTGGTGATCTTGCTGGCCGCGCCGCTAGCAGTTCTTAACGTGTGGGCTTTGGCTCGCATTTTTGATTACTTTCGGGAAATTTTAGTGGCAGTGATCATTGCGTCACTGTTGGCGTTTTTGCTGGGCTACCCTGTCAGCTGGTTGCGGCGATTAGGCATTCGTCGCGGCATTGCCTCCGTTGTGGTGCTCCTGGGGGCGATCGTGACCTTTTTGACGGTGGGCATCACGATCTTCCCGCTGGTGTTTGAACAGGCGCAGCAGTTGGTGACTAAATTGCCGGAATGGTTTGACTCCGGCAAAGGACAACTGCTGATGCTCGATAGTCGCTTTGAAGCCTGGGGACTCCCCTTTAACCTGGACGGGGTGATTAGCCAGATTAACGATCGCCTCAAAGTCCGGTTTGAAGCGATCGCCGGCGAAGCACTCAACCTGACCTTTGGCGTCGCTCTCTTCACGGCCAACAAATTGCTGGATGTGGTGCTCGCGATCGTGCTGACCTTTTACCTGTTACAGCACGGTGATGACGTGTGGGGCGGCATCGTCATCTGGCTACCGGGCAAGGCGCAAGAGCTCTTTTCTGAAACCCTACGGCAGAGCTTTCGCAACTACTTTTTGGGGCAGGTGGTAGTCGCGTCACTCATGGGCACTACGCTGACCGTGATTTATGTTGCCCTGCAAGTCCCCTTTGGTCTGTTGTTTGGCATCAGCATTGGCCTCGCGGCGTTGATCCCTTTTGGGGGCACCGTCAGCATCATTATCGTCACGCTGCTGGTCGGTCTGCGCGATATCGGCATTGCGGTCAAAGTGCTGTTGGTGTCGGCCCTGGTGCAACAATTGGTCGAAAACGTTTTGGCTCCCAGAGTGTTGGGCAGTTTTACCGGCTTGAATCCGTTTTGGGTGTTCATTGCACTGTTATCCGGGGTGCGCATTGGCGGACTGCTGGGAGTCATTGTGGCGGTGCCGATCGCCGTCGTCGTCAAAGAGGCCCTTGCAGCCATTCGGATTGCCCGCCAAGACCACGATGCTGCCGCCGCGATATCACCATCGCCCGACAAATCCGCCAATGGTAATGGCATGGATACGTCTGCGACCGCTGCGACCGCGATCGCCCCCCCGCCGGAACCGTAAAATGCCCACCCGACAGGAACGTCACCATGCATATCTGGGTCGATGCCGATGCTTGCCCGCGCGTCATTAAAGAAATTATCTTTCGGGCAGCGCGGCGCGTCAGCGTCGCCACCACCCTAGTCGCTAATCAAGAATTGACCATTCCAGCGTCTGATTTGATTGAAGCGGTGCAGGTTAAAGCGGGCCTCGACGTGGCAGACACCTACATCGTGCAGCACCTCAAAGCAGGGGACCTGGTCATCACGGCAGACATTCCTCTCGCAGCGGAGGCGATCGCCCAAGCCGCTTACGCCCTCACCCCCCGAGGCGAATTTTTAGATCGCGGCATCATTCGCCAACGGCTCTCAATGCGCAACTTTTTGGACGAGTTACGCAATAGTGGTGTCGAAACAGGTGGCACACCGCCCTTTCACGCCCGCGATCGCGAAGCCTTTGCCAACCAACTCGATCGCTTTCTCACCCAACACACCTGACCCTCGCTGCCTGTCATCCTGATCCCCCCTATGAACCAAGGCTGGATTTACCGCGATCGCGTTCCTCCGGTGGCTGCCGGACAAACCCTGCTGGACTATTACGCTCAACGCTACCGCCATTCCACCCGCGAGGAGTGGCGCACCCGCATCGAGCAAGGGCAAGTCACCGTCGCCGACACCCCCGGTCATGCCGATCAGCGGCTGCAAACTGGACAACTCTTGGCATACCATCGCGCTCCCTGGCAAGAACCTGACGTGCCGCTGAACTTCGACGTGCTTTACGAAGACGAGGATTTGTTGGCGATCGCCAAGCCCTCGGGCCTTCCCGTCCTTCCCGGCGGCCAATTTTTGGAACATACGCTGCTACACCAACTGCGGCAGCGCTTTCCCCAGAACCCGCCCACCCCCGTGCATCGACTAGGACGGGGCACCTCAGGGGTGATGTTGCTAGCGCGATCGCCGTTAGCTCGGGCTGACCTCAGCCGTCAGTTACGCCAAGCCAGCGATCGCCAACGCCCGGCCACCCATTTTCACAAAAGCTATCGAGCGCTCATTGGCCCCAGCGATTTACCTGATACGTTTGAGGTGTCAGTGCCCATCGGGCCAGTTCCATATCCAGGTTTGGGAACCCTTTTCGCCGCGACCCCATCCGGCAAATGGGCCTACAGTCAGGGTAGCGTCTTACAGCGACAAGCCCACCAAACGTTGCTGGAGGTCAACATTGCCACCGGCCGCCCCCATCAAATTCGAATCCATCTGGCAGCGATCGGCTATCCACTCTTGGGTGATCCCCTCTATACGTCCGGGGGCCATCCTCTCAAAACCATGGCCACTGACAAGTCACCCATCCCCAGCGATATCGGCTACCACCTGCACGCCCATCACCTGAATTTCACTCATCCTCGCCAGCGCACTACGTTGCAAATCACCTGCCCGCCACCCCTGTGCTTACAAGTCAAATCTGAGGGCGGCGATCGCAAATATCCACTCACTCCAAATGAGGATAGCGCTACTCAGAGTACCTTCTAGGCAGAACCCGGAAAACACCACTAAGTGACAACGAAACTGAATGACTTAACCTTGTTCGCCACGTAAAACTCATCGAGCCCAGCAACAAATAAGAGCGTCCCACAATTTAGAGACACTTCCTTGGCCACGATAGGCCCACCACTACTATGATTGAGCCGCAGTCGTAGTCGGTCGGCAGTTAGAAGGCTCAACGCTGAACTTAACTAAATCCGCTAATTCTTGTAGCTGGTTAATCGCTTCGGCCCCTTCGAGTTTCATCAACTCTCTATCGTCACGCATTTCCGTCCAGGTAATGCCATAGTCGGAAACCAAAAAGCGAATCAGATGACTATCACCCAGGCTTACCATAAAGGATGCACTGTTCATCTGCCCACCACAGGTATAGCAAGAAGCCAAATATCCTCTGTTCTCAAGAACGATGGATAAAGCTTGCAAATTCATAACTAGATCTTGCACAAAACTCTTGTGCTGTTCCGCCAGGCGGACAAACATGGCATATCTCCTTCCGCTGCTAGATTCCTATTTTAGCCTTAAATCTTTAGATTGTCTTAACAAAGTCAGCAATGGACTCAATGACTTCTAAAAATGCCCCCTATGTATGTGAGAACGCTTGCTCAGGCCGTGTTTGGAAGGGCTTACTGTTTAACTGATAGACATCACCTTAGCGTTCAGAGAACAAAGTCTCTGTAGCTTTTTAAACGATTAAAAACGGGCTTAAGGTTTTGTTCTAACGCATTTTGAATGGAATCGCCTGTTGTGCCTATAAGTTTTCACCAAGTCGCAAATAACTTATTTTTATTTGTCCAACATTAACTTATCGAGATATTTAAGTTTTTTCTAGCTCCCTTGGAGGGATGTTTAAATACCTACAATCTGGCTAAAACCACTGCTGTCTCTACGATTTATCCTCATTAGATGGATCGTCAGAATGAAAGGTTATCAGCCGACTGACTGCCAAAACTCTCGTAGTTCCTATGCTGCCGTCAATGAGGTAAAGTCCTCCGGGCATAGCTTGGCTAAAGCGCCAGCGTAAATTACCGAAACTGTTGCTGTTCTTGGGTTTCCCTGCAGCTAGTCCAAGCTGTGCAAAGAACTTTTGTCAGGCAGTGAGGGGTAACAGGTTGCAACGTTACTAATGTTGGCTCGGCACCAGCTACTTGTGGGGTATGCAAGTTTCCTGCGTACAAATACCGCATCCCCTTCTGACTGGAGCGGCTAACTGCTGATTGATCTTGGGGTTGCTCGGCGTTATTCAGGAGTCAGCAATTCCCAGCGTCAGACTCTCCTGGGTCGAATGTTGGCAATCAACTCAACAACCTTGCAGAGGAAAAAACGTAAGCAAGATTTTGGGCGGCTAGCTCATGACAGTGCTCATCGAACCTTGGCTTGAGAAGATTGAAAGCCTCTTGGGCTTTTCCCAAAGGTGTGGCGGCATGGCATGCACGGCTCTTGATGAACTACGGGGAGACACGATTGTTACACCCACAGACCGCTCAGACACCTTATTTAGGCTGCGGTTGGGGGTATCAGTCTAGGAAGTAGGAGCTTTCACGGTAGTATCGTTGATGGTGTCAAAAGAGTTTGAGTGATGGTTGAACGGCCTATTAAGAAGTCGGAGAAAGCAGCCCGCGACGCCCAAGAGGGCAATAGCGATAGCGAAGGGCGGAGTGATAATCGCCGCGATCGCAAGGGTCGTAAAGGCGGCAAAGGTAAGGGACGGCGCGATCGCGAAGAAAAAGCTCCGGCAGTACCTCCCGCATTGATGCGGGGACCGAGACCCAAGCCGAAGGTTGAGGAACCGGAACCCGAAGCGAGCCCCGAACCCCAAGCGAGCTCCGAACCAGAAGCGACGGAAGCGTCCCCCGAAGCGGCAGCAGCAGACGCTCCCACAGCTGATGCTCCGGAAGCATCTGAACCGTCGACTTAGTTACCAACAGCCGATTAGCGAAATTTGTAGACAAAAAAATCCCCGGTCATTTGACCGGGGATTTCTATCAGGGTGCATCTACCGTTCCACTGTTCTTCGCTGTGGGTGAATAATCCGGATAGCTGAGAAGAGTTTTCTACAAGTTCAGTAAATTTGCGGGGAATACAACAGCGGCTGGCAGCGCTTCTGCCTGGCTCTCTTAGGTGGGTCAGTCATGGATACTGGATGAAGTGACGTAGCCGCCAGTCGGGGGCGCGAGATGAATCATCGTATTGCCGTTGTGGGCACCGCTGGTGCCGGTAAGACAACCTTGGCACAGGCCATTACCGCAAGGTTGCAAATTCCGCATATCGAGTTAGATGCGCTGTTTTGGCAGCCGGGTTGGCAGCCCTCGGCCACCGAAGAGTTTGGGGATAAGGTAACTGCCGCTACAGCTGGCAATGATTGGGTTGTTGACGGCAATTATTTACGAGCGCGACTCATTGTTTGGGAACGAGCTACCGTCGTGGTCTGGCTCAATTATTCATTACCGTTGATCCTTTGGCGGGTAACTCGGCGCACGATCGCCCGCAGTTGGCAGCAGCAAGAACTATGGAATGGCTGCTACGAAACGTTTCGCAAAGGCTTTTGGAGTCGTGATTCCATCATTCTGTGGGTGCTGAAAACTTACCGCCCAAATCGCCGATCGCTGCCCGATTGGTTAGCCATGCCGCAATATCGACATTTACAACTGGTGGAACTGCGATCGCCCGCCGAGGCTGAGACCTGGCTGCGATCGCTCCCTGAGAGCATCGCCACGAGTGGCCCAGACACCATCACGCCGAATCACGACAACTGATCGAGCTGGGCAAAATTGTAGGGAGCGGTGAAGTTGTTGTAACGAATGCGCAGGCGATCCTCAAATTGCTCGTCAAGCTCCTCAATCGCCTGACTAAACTTCACTTCATCCTCCCAAGGAATCAGGTAGGCCGTATTGTAAATCATGGCATCGGTGAGGGGATCATTCTCTAAAACTTCGATGGCGAGGGCATTGAGCCGTTGCCGGAAGGCATTGATAACGTCATCCTTGCGCTCGGTCATGGCGGTTTCAATGGCCTGACCAATATCAACAATTTGATCCATGCTCAGCTGCTGACCTTCTAAGCGATCGCGCTCAGCCCGTAGCCCAGCATCTTCTTCCATCAACTGATTGAGTTCGGCGTCAGGCCCCCATAAAAGTTTGACGCTGACCTCACGACGCCCCTCTAATTTGGCAAACAAGCGTTTGAGGGCATCGCCACGAGGGGTGATTAACTCCTTGATGACGCGATCCCAAGTCTCGATGATGAGGCCAAATTGTAGCGGCAACAGAGTGCGATACCCCACCTTCATCGCCGCCTCGAGCACCCGCTCATGGCCTAACAAATTTTTGCGGCTGGCCAGGTAACGTTCTTGCTGCGCCACCGAATACAAAAACACAAACTCATCAATGATGTGAGTGTGAATCGGCTGTTGATCCAACCCCTGCACCTCCAAATCTTGTGGCCCCGGCGCAGGAAAAATTCCGTATAGATATAGCAGTTGTGGCATAGCTAGCCATCAGAGAAACAATGAGGATGCGCTGAAAGCTTACCTCAGTTCACCGGTTTCGAGGTCAACACTAATCGTAATTTTGCTTGAATCAGATTGAGTTGCGCCAGTCCCAAGTCAACATCACCTTCGACGACAACGCCTGTATCGAGCAAGCGATCGAGCAATTCCAGCAAAGACGGTGAGTCAGACGTCTCGCCCGGATAGTAGCCACCGTTTCGAGGCAGCAAAGCCCCTAGCTCTCCAAGATCAATGTTGAGGTCAGCGGGATCGATTTCAAAAATCTCGCACAGCCGCACAATCTCGGCCTCCAATCGCCGCAAACTTTCAGCCGCGCGATCGAGCTGTTCATCGGCTAAATGCCCCGACTCCATACGACGAATCACTTGGGCTTCCATGAGCTGGCGCACCAATTCAGTCACCGTTAGCAATAGCGGTGCCAAACCGGCATCCGCATTGCCGGAACGCGCCAGGGCAAAATCACTTTCTGAAGGGGTATTTTCCGGAGGTGTCATGGGTTTAGCTTAGCGCTTGCCCTCTCAACCCCAACCGTAGGGATACGCTTTTTGATACTTTTGTGGCGACGGTGGCATTGGCCGCCTAGGGCCGCGATCGCCAGACGCCATTCAGCCATTGACGGCGAGCATCTTGGGTGAGCGCTTGAGCCCGCCCCATGACCATGCGTCCTTGGTCAAGCCGCTGACCTTGATCGGCTTGGGTTAACCGACGGCATGAGCGAAAGCTAGGAATAGTGCGGCTGCTAGCCACCTGCTTCATCGTACGAATTTGAATCATGATCGCTCCGTAGAAATGACACTGGAAAAATAGCTGACAGATATCAGGATGAGTTGCCGTTAAGTAACGTCTAGACGGGGGTTGATTTTGCTGTCTATGAGGCCCCGATGGAAATGCCTGGCATACATGGCACAGCGACAGAAGATGAGATAGCTGGGGTTGTCAGCTCCCCAGCGATCGCGGCCAACAGTCGCGAATCGTTTTCCGCGCAGGACTCATCTTCGTCTTACAACAACCCTGCTAGCTGCGCTATTTTTCCCGGTTGGTGAAGCGATCGAATCACCACGTCAAACCTTGTCACAACTCTGCAATGGCCGGAATACGAGCCGACAAACTGCCGGCGGGCAACCGCCCAAAACTATGCCAGCAAAATCACCAGCAAAATAAAGCCAAATACAGAAATTCCGGATTGCAAAAAAATGTCGAAAGTGGGGCGATTGTCTATGGCGGTATATTTCATCACGATTAACTACCTCTGAATAGCAACTACAGATTCACTGCGACTTGAGAGAATTTTTTAGAGGGATTATTCACCTCAGTAGAGCCAATCTACGAAATCGCTAAGGTACTGTATTTCTACATCTTTAGAATGCCCAATTCACAAAAAATTGGTGTGATCGTGCGCATACTTCATAGAGCCTTCATCAAAAACTGCTGGTGGCGCAAGACTTGAGATCGCCTTAGGGATCGATATATCAGAAAAATTACGTAGCAGGCCCCAAACAACATGCTTGGGGGGTGAGGGTCAAAAGGGTTGGCGAAACAAGAATATCTAGTTAGCCAGCCAAGAGCATTTTAGAGAACGGACTAATACTGAATCCTGCTTACATACCCTCGATTTTTAGGCGCGAATGGCCGTTCGCTCTTACGAGATAGCGCTTTTGTTCAAGGTGTTTGCATTCGGATTCGGCCTCACACAACTATCCCAAGATGAGTTGTGTGAGGCCGAAGAGAAGAGGCCAAAATCCCCTGATCAAATGACAGTTCAAGGGATCAGCGGCAGTGCCTCGGCTCAGGGGTGACTGAATGACTTGATCGCACTAAGGAACGAGATGTTCATTGAGGCAGTCGATGGCCGTATCAATGCTCAGGGCAGCGGTCTGCAGGTTAGTGTCTTCTAGCCCTGCAGCCAGGCAATATTCGAGATAACCCAATTCGATCACCAGGCGTTTCACGATCGCCCGCAGGCGATGTTGGCGAGTCAGGGCAGGATTGGTGGGCATGGAAGTGTGGTGCATGTCAGTCGTCCGATGAAGTTTGTCACTAACGCAGTGATATCGCGGGGCACCTTGTTGCAGCTAGTCCCTAATTCTCAACAGCTCTAGTGTTGCAGCGGGCCAAGCAGTGCAACAGCCGGGCGATCGCACCAGCCTCGGGCTCATTCTCAAAACCGACATTGCGAAAGTCGCTTGCCCACACCTGGGAAGAGACGGTGCCCCCTTTAAGATTGAATCAGTGACGCTAGTAGGAAAGTCTGATGGTTGATCGATCTCTGATGTATGAAGAGTCCTATTTTGTGCTGTTGATGCCGGGAGCGGCAGAAGAAATCTTGACCGCAGAAGAACTACACCAGCGCATCGAGACCATCTTGCGCGATCACCAAGCCGATCTACCTCGGGATCTGGCAAAGCAACCAACGGTAACCGCACAAGCGCAATATCTGATTAACACGGCCTGTGATTTTGAGCTCCAGCCCGGCCAAACAATGCAGTGGTTTGCCATTCGCTTAGAGAAATAATGTGGCGGCACCTCAGCGACTGGGGCGGGCGGGCGGCATCTGGTAGCAAGTCCGGATGATGGGCAAGCGGTGGGGATTCACCGAAATGAACGGCCCAACGGCTTGACGGAACTGCGATACCGACCCTGACTCCATCACTCGTCATTATCGGGGTGTGGGGCCTATCCGGCGCTCTACTGCCGGGGTGATCGGAGTTTTCGCACCAATTTTTCGCCCTCTACCCAGACAAACATCAGCGTGCTGAAGCCAAAGCAAATCAATAGCTCAGTGGGATTGAGCAAATGGGTACCAAAGAAATTGCGCAACGGTTCCACATAAATCAGCATCATCTGCAGCACTGTGGTGATGACCACTGCGGCGAGGACAAAGGGATTGGAAACGGGGGACATTTCGTAGGTCATCTGGGTGTCGGAACGTACAGCGATCGCGTGTCCCATTTGGGCAATACACAACGTGGTAAACACCATGGTTTTCCAACGTTCAGGATCACCGGGAACATTGGGATCTTGAGCGGCAAAGTAGGCCCAATACATCAACGAAATCGAAATCACACTGAAGACAAGGCCGATGCGGATCATATAAGCACCCAGACCCCGAGCAAAGATGCTCTCTTTGGGATCATGGGGCGGGCGCTTCATGACGTCGGGCTCGGCGGGTTCCACTGCTAGGGCCAACGCCGGAAAACCATCAGTCACCAGGTTCATCCACAAAATTTGTAGGGGCGTCAGCGGCACATCCAAAATTGGCAGCAAGATCGGCGAGGCGGCGATCGTCAGCACTTCCCCAATATTGGAACCCAGAATGTATTTCACAAACCGGCGAATATTGTTGTAAACCACTCGACCCTCTTCCCCAGCGGCGACGATGGTGGCAAAGTTGTCGTCTAGCAACACCATATCGCTGGCTTCTTTGCTGACGTCGGTACCGGTGATGCCCATCGCAATGCCAATGTCGGCCTGTTTAAGGGCGGGCGCGTCATTCACGCCATCGCCCGTCATGGCGACAATTTGATGCTCTGCTTGTAAGGCCTGGACGATGCGAAGCTTATGCTCGGGCGACACGCGGGCATAGACCTGCACCTGCTGCACGGCTTGTCGTAGGTCGGTTTGCGCCATGGCTTCGAGGGCTTGGCCGGTGAGCACATCAGCACCAGGGGCGGCGATCCCCATGTCGGCAGCGATCGCTTGCGCCGTCAACTGATGATCGCCCGTAATCATCATGGGACGAATGCCTGCTTGTAGGCACAGCCGCACCGCTTCTTTGGCCTCAGGGCGGGGCGCATCCATCATGCCCACCAACCCCAGCCACACCATCTCTTGTTCGACAATGTCAGCCTCGGCGTGATCATCGGGGGCAGATTGCAAAGGTTTGCACGCGAGTCCCAGCACCCGCAATCCTTGGGCAGCCATGCTTTCATTCTGGCGGAGAATCTGTTGGCGAATGGCGTCATCGAGAGGCACCACATCGCGCTGTCGCTGCAGCGACTGGCACCGCTCGAGTAAAAGCTCCGGAGACCCTTTGGCCAGCAGCCAATAGGGAGTCGCAGTCAGCTCATCCGGTAAGTTTTGACTGGTCGTGGGCGATCGCACGGCGACGCTCATCCGTTTCCGTTCAGACGAAAAGGCCCATTCTGAGACCCGCTCAAACTGGTGCAGCAACTGTTGTTGATTGAGGCCACCTTTGCCTGCCAAGACGACCAATGCCCCTTCGGTTGGGTCGCCCAAGATCACCCATTCGCCCTGCTCTTTTTGCAAAATTGCGTCGTTGCAGAGTAGCCCACAAAAAAGCAGCTGCACTAACTCCGGTTGAGCTGGGGCAGCGATCGCGCCCTGGTCTGCATCGGTAAATTGGCCCTCAGGAGCATAGCCATCTCCCGTAATGCGATAATTTGCAGACGCTGTCTGCGCGGCTTGGACGACCATTTTGTTCTGGGTGAGCGTTCCCGTTTTGTCAGAACAAATGGTGGTAACAGAGCCTAAGGTTTCAACGGCGGGTAAACGGCGAATCAGGGCGTTGCGGCGCACCATCCGCTGGGTACCAATGGCTAGGGTAACGGTGATCACGGCGGGCAAGCCTTCGGGCACTACGGCCACGGCCATACTTAGCGAGACTTCCAGCAGGTCTTCAAATGCGCTCCAGCCAGCGCGCAGCACCCCCCCGAAGACGACCAAGGCCACGAGAATTAGAGAGCCCGTCACCAGGGTATTGCCTAGCTGATCCATGCGCACTTGCAGGGGCGTAGGTTCGCTCTCGACTGCCTGCAACATGGCGGCAATGCGGCCCAGTTCGGTCTGCATTCCCGTTTGGGTAATGAGGACTTTGCCCCGGCCATAGACGACTTCGGTGCCCTGAAAAACGAGGTTGGTGCGATCGCCCACACTGGTTTCGGCAGGCAGGGCCTCTGCGGCTTGCTTGCTGACGGCCTGGGCCTCCCCCGTCAGAGCAGACTCTCGGACTTGCAAATTGGACGACTCTAACAACAGGCCATCAGCGGCAACCTGCATCCCGGCTTCCAACAGCAAAATGTCGCCGGGTACCAGCTCTTGCGATGGCACTTCCACCACTTTGCCCCCCCGGACCACCCGCACAATGGGCGAGGCCATCTGTTTCAAAGCGGCGAGGGCCTTTTCGGCGCGGCTTTCTTGGAAATAGCCCAACACACCATTGAGAATCACGATCGCAAAAATGGCGATCGCGTCTTTCGGCACTTCATCGGCGCGAAGGGCAATGATGCCAGAAATGATGGCGACCGCAATCAGCATCAGCAACATAATGTTGGTGAACTGATCGAGCAAAATGCGCCAGCTACTGCGCCCTTTGGTTTCTTCGAGTACGTTCGCCCCCACCTGTTCACGGCGACGTTCCACCGTTTCAGGCGAGAGGCCCGCAACTTGGTCACTATCCAGCAGGGTGAGTGCTTTGGGTGGCAGTAGGGTATGCCAGCCCCCCTCAGGAGGCGTGTGGAGCCAATCGGTCATAGTCCAAGCGCCTAGAAGCCCTGCTTGACGACGTACTTCATGTTATCGGCCTCCCTCCTGGGTAAATCAGAATCTATCGTTAGAATTCGTTCTTCGTAGAGATTCGTATTGTTTCTCGCTCAGTCCGTCGCGCGCGCGTCACGCATTGTCTAGGGGCGCACGCCGTAAAAACAGAACCAAGGCATCGGCCACTTTTTCGGCCCAGTCTTCTTGGGCGTAATGGCCCATTTCGTCGAGCTTCACCAGCTCGCCCGTTGGCACGGTGTCTACCCATTTTTCTGCTAGAGCTACAGGTACCCAGGGGTCGGCAGTGCCCCAAATCAGTTGGGTCATTTTGGGCCAATCAGGCAGCTTGGCGGCAATTTCTTGGGTGATCTCTGCCAATTTAAAGTTGCGCAAGGTAAATAGCAGCGATCGCCCCGCCGATGAAGTGGTCAAAAACGGCTTGCGATAGACATCCAAATCGCTGTCATCCACCTGATACGGACCGCCGCCCTCCAAAGTGCGATCGACCAAGAGGGGATCTTGGGTCATCATTTCGCCGGCTAGGGGCCAGGTCATGCGGCGAATGGCCCCCGGCAATTTCACCTCGGGGGCGAGGGGGGTGTTGATGATGACCAATCGCTCGACCCGCTCGGGATGGCGCAGGGCAAAGAGCACGCCATAGACGCCCATAAATCCCTGAGCCACCAGATGCACTTTGTCAATTTCTAGAGCGGTCAAAAAGTTGCCCAACTCAGTGACGAAGGCATCGGCAGTGTAGGCGAAGTCGCGTTTTTCGGGAAAGCAGGAAAAGCCGTGCCCAATCCAATCAGGGGCGATCGCCCGAAAGCCTTGTTCGTTCAGCTTAGGCATCACATCGCGCCAGCTGTAACTCTGGGACACTAACCCGTGTAGCAGCAGTACTGGCAGGCGATCGCTACTCGTCTGGGTGGGCGGCTCATCCCGATAAAACCAGTCCAGTTTGCCCACCTGCACTTTGTAGCCTTCGGTTAATGCCATCGCGCCCCCTTCTCTAGACCGTTGGAGTGTCGCTAAGCTTACGGTCTCACGTGGGGCGATCGCAACTGCCTCCCCAAAGCCGTTAGCTCTGAGGAGGCAGAAGTCTCAAGTCAGAATGGATATTAATTACAGAGAGGGGACCAATCGGTAACAGCCCCAGTGTTCAGAAACGTTAGTCAATCAGACTAATCTTGCCAGCTCGCACGTAATCTAAAAGTCGATTGATGTGGAAACGATCGGTGGCAGGCATACCAGGGTCAGACAACATGGCTGAGGTCAGCCGCAAATGCTCTCGGCGGCTTAGCTGTCGTGCTTTGACCGCATGTTTTACCAGCGTTTGAATCCCGGACTGTTCATGGGCGGCGGAAACCATAGCTGATCCATCCCTTTGCTAGGCGTGACATCTTTCACAGGAAACGTTGAAAAGCAAGCAGAGTAACCAGCAATTTGGCGCGTGACGGTTGGCTATACGGGAAATATAGCGATCGTCGGCTCAAAGTCGTAGCATCCGAGGCAAATATGGAACTCGTCTTGCTTTCCACCCAAACGGTAGCCCTCAGGTCACCTTTGTGTAATCAGGAGAGACACTGATTACACAAAGGCTTCACAGAAACTTGTCAGCACTTTTACAGAATTCCAATAAAGGCTTGGGATCATCAACATCAGTCAAGTGCCTGTCGCATTTATCGCCAGGGTATTGGCCCCGGCAAGCGGCGGCGGTGGTATCAGTCGACGAACTACATCGGCCTGACGAATGAGGGCGCGACAGTCCGGTTAATCAGCGGCGTGGAAGATGACTGACAGGTTGTTGGCAGGCATGGCAATGACCGCTTTGAGAACAAACCCCGATTGTTGCGCCGTCTCGCAAACCACGTCTAGATCGCGGACGCCCCAAGCCGAATTTTGCTGCCGCAGCGATCGGTCAAAGGCAGCGTTGCTCGGAGCCGTATGTTGTCCGCCCTGTTTGAAAGGGCCATAGAGATACAGCACATCTCCCGCCGTGAGCAGTTGGGCGGCTCCGGCGAAGAGTCCCTCACAAGCAGCCCACGGTGAGATGTGAATCATGTTGATGTTGACGATCGCTCGCAGTGCCGACTCTGGCGCATTTTGCTGCTGCCAGGTGGTGACGAAATCGGGCCATTGCGCTTGGGTGACATCCAGCGCCAGCGGTTCATGAAGGTTAGGCAGTTGGGCGATCGCTCGCCAACTGGCAATGCTCTCCCGCGCGATGGGATTGGGATCACTGGGTAGCCAGTGCCGAGGGGCCAGCTGTTCGGCAAAAAAGACAGCATGTTGCCCGGTGCCGCTGGCAATCTCCAATACGGTGGCCGACGCGGGCAAGTGCTCGGCCAGCACTGCACTAATCGGCTCCCGATTTCGCTCAGCAGCGGGGGCATATTGTCGCTTGTTGATCGCTGACATGGCATTCATCCGCTGGGTCAAGACAGGGTCGCAACCAGTAAACAGACCTGGCACTCCTGTAAAAGCAACGTATCATCTCCCGATATCGAGAGCCGCTAGGGATTGACCGCGAATTGGCCAGAGATTAGGGAGAATCTGAAGTTGCCGCAGATCGCCCGCCCACCAGCCAACTCACGGCTCATTCACCAGCGATCGCAACATCATCACCGCATCCACATAACGCCCATCGGGCAGACAGACGCCAGCCGGAATGCGACCAATCTCCTGAAAGCCCAGCGATTCCCACAGTTTTAGTGAGGCGATATTGGTTTCAAAGATCAGGTTATACATCACGGCGCGATAGCCGCGATCGCGGGCCAATTGCAGCATCACTTCCCCCATCCAGCGACCCAATCCCTGACCGCGCATTTCCGGCGCTACAATAAATCCGGCGTTGGCGATATGACTACACCGCCCCGGAAAGTTTGGCTTAAGATAGAACGCCCCGACGATTTGGTTGGGGGGCAAGTTCTCCGACAAAGTGCCCTCTCCCGTGCGGACGACAAAGGCCTCGCCCTTCTGCCAATAGGCGGCAAAGTCTGCCACCGTCAGTGGTTCGGCTTGAGGATAGCTGAGCCCCTCGGCCACCAGTTCATTCAGCATGGCCCGCACCGTTTCAGCCTCGTGGGCCGACATCACATCGAGACATACCGGAATAGATGATTTCGTTTGGCGGTAAATTGGGAGATCCACTGGCGATCGCGTTAGTTGGTAAGGTTTGTAGATAGATCTGAGTGTTGCATGGCAATCGTACACGGAAGCTGGTTACCCGAACAGCAGCAGTTCTTGCTCTGGGGCGAAATGTGGCAGCGGCTAGAGGCCAGCGAGTTTCCCCCGAAACCGGAACTGCAAGACCATCCGTTTTGTATGGCCATGCCTGAACTGCTGGAGCGGCTGAAGGCGATCGGGGGGTTGCCCAAACCTTTCTGGGTCGAGGTCGGCGACGGCGGCACTAGGCGCAGTCGCAAAAAATCTGCCCGCGCGTTGGAGCAACTGCTTGCCTTGCCGACGGCGATCACGGCGGATGCGTGTTTGCCCAAACACTCGGCGGAAGATTTGACCGAGGCGGGGGAAGCGATCGCCCTCCATCCCTGGAAGATTCTCGGGGTGGGACTGACCCCGGCGGAAGCCGCACAGTTTCTGGCAAGTTTGCCCTTGGGACAACAGGAAGTCGCAGGCATCGAAATCGGTGCCGACCTGCGCTTTTGGAGCCATGTGGCCCGGTGGAGCCTGGATTTGCAGGCGCGGGGCAAATTTTTGCCCGCGATCGCCATCACGCCGCAGAAAAAGACCGTCGCCCAGTGGCAACTTTTGCTCGACAGTGAAACCGATGCCCAACGATTGCAACACTTTAGTCGGCATCTGCCTCTCAGTGGTCGCACGTATCAGCCCATCTCCAAAGCCCGCAAGGGCAAGCCACTGGGTGTGTCGGTGCCCTTGCCCGCCACTGACAGCGATCAGCTTTACGACTTTTTGCAGCAGATTGTCGATGCGCAGGTGCGATCGCAGGCCCAGCCTGTCGGCAGCAACGAAGTGCTCAGCCCCGAGTTGCCCCTGCGTGAATGGCTAACCGCCCTGAGTAGTGAGCAAAACCCGGAGATCGAAAGTAGTGCGATCGCGGCCGCCCGCCTGCGGGATGCCCTCACCACCTGGACCATGCCCCTGCAAAGCAGCGTGGATGAAAACCGCTTTCGCGTCTGCTTTAAGCTGGAACCGCCTGCCACGGATGAAGACTCCTGGCACCTGGGCTACTACCTGCAATCCCGCGACGACGACAGCTTCTTAGTGCCCGCCGACACCCTGTGGAACTATCCCGTCGACCAGGCCGTGATCGACGGCCAAACGATCCCCAATCCCCAAGAGACGTTATTAGGCGGGCTCGGTCGGGCGTCCCGATTTAGCGATCCCGTTCGTGAGAGTCTGCAACAGCGGCGGCCTAACCGCGTTCCCCTCGATCCGGCCCAGACTTTCGTTTTTCTCAAAATGACCCTGCCGCGCCTGCGGGATAGCGGGTTTGGCGTCGCCCTGCCCCCCGGCTTGGAATCCCCCAGCGAAGATAACCGGCTGGGCATTCAAGTGGCCGCCGCTGCCCCCGATCGCAAACAGCGCCAGCGCCTCGGTCTGAAAAGCTTGCTAAATGTGGAATGGGAGCTTTCCCTCGCGGGCAAAAAGCTGTCGCAAAAGGACTTTGAAAAGCTCGTTGCCCAAGAAACCCCGCTGCTGGAAATTGACGGCCAGTGGGTGGAACTGCGGCCCCAAGACGTGCGCACTGCGCGGGACTTCTTCAAACGGCGCGACACCCCCATCGAACTCAGTGTCGAAGATGCGCTTCGCCTTAGCACGGGCGATACCCAGGTCATCGACAAGCTACCCGTCGTCAAGTTCGAAGCCTCGGGCATTCTGCAAGACCTCATTTCCACCCTGACGGAAGGCAACCAGTCCCTGGAACCGATTAGCGAGCCCGACGGGTTCAAGGGCAAGCTACGCCCCTATCAGGCGCGGGGCGTCTCCTGGCTCACGTTTTTAGAACAGTGGGGGCTGGGGGCGTGTCTCGCCGATGACATGGGTTTGGGCAAAACCATTCAGCTCATCGCCTTTTTGCTGACGATGAAGGAGCGGGATCTGCTCACTGGCCCGGTGCTGCTGGTGTGCCCCACCTCGGTGTTGGGCAACTGGGAGCGGGAAATTTATAAGTTTGGCCCAGAGTTGAAAGTGTTGATGCACCACGGCGACAAGCGATCTCATGCGGCGGTGTTTGCCCGCAAAGCCCGTGGCTCGAATATTGTGCTCACTAGCTATGCCCTGGCCCAGCGGGATCTGAAGGATTTTGAGCGGGTGGAGTGGCTCGGCGTCGTGCTGGACGAAGCCCAAAACATCAAAAATCCCGACGCCAAGCAGTCGAAAGCCGTGCGACAAATCGAGGCCCAATTCCAGATTGCGCTGACGGGCACCCCAGTGGAAAATCGCCTGGCTGAACTGTGGTCCATCATGGATTTCTTGAATCCGGGCTACCTCGGCCCCAAGAACTTTTTTCAAAAGCGGTTTGCCACCCCGATTGAGCGCTATGGCGACACCGCCTCACTGAAAACCCTGCGATCGCTCGTTCAGCCCTTCATCCTGCGCCGCCTCAAAACCGATCGCACCATCATTCAAGACCTGCCCGAAAAGCAGGAAATGACGGTCTTTTGCGGCCTGTCTAGCGAGCAGGCCCAGCTCTATCAGGCCACTGTCGAAAAAGCCATGCGCGACATCGAAGCGGCGGAGGGCGTGCAGCGACGGGGCCAAATTCTCGGCTTGCTCACTAAGCTAAAGCAGATTTGCAATCACCCCGCCCAGTTCCTCAAAGAAGAAAAGGACACCCTGGCCGCGGGGCGATCGGGCAAGCTGTTGCGCTTTGACGAGATGGTGGCGGAATTGCTGGATGAAGGCGATCGTGCCCTGATTTTCACCCAGTTTGCGGAATGGGGCAAACACCTCCAGGCCCATTTAGAGCGCACCTTTGGGCAAGAAACCCTGTTCCTTTACGGCAGTACGTCCAAAGGCAAGCGGGAAGAAATGGTCGATCGCTTCCAGCATGATCCCAGCGGCCCACGCCTGTTCATTCTGTCGTTGAAGGCGGGGGGCGTCGGCCTCAACCTCACCCGCGCCAACCACGTCTTCCACTTCGATCGCTGGTGGAATCCCGCCGTGGAAAACCAGGCCACCGATCGCGCCTTCCGCATCGGCCAGACGAAAAACGTGCAGGTGCACAAGTTCGTCGCCACTGGCACCCTGGAAGAAAAAATCCACGACATGATCGAGTCCAAAAAGGCGATGGCGGAACAGGTAGTCGGCGCGGGCGAACAGTGGCTCACCGAACTCGACACCGACGCCCTCCGCAACCTGCTGCTGCTAGATCGCACCGCCGTCATCGATGACGACTAGCGCATGATCATTACGACGCCTCGCGCCGCCACAGCTACCTCAAAAAACGTTGCGCCTGTGACCACGGGTTAGTTGAGATAGATTCGGCTTCCGGCAAAGCCAGATTGAGCTCATCCGCACACAACTTAGAGAGGATTCATGGGGCAATGAAGTCCTGTACTGCAAAGCGTTGCCTCCAGTGTGCCCAGACCCTTCGTTAGAGGTGAGGCCAGCCAGCGTGATTTTGCGCCTAAAGGTGAACCGAT
The DNA here is from genome assembly GCF_004212215.1 of Leptolyngbya iicbica LK. NCBI lineage: Bacteria > Bacillati > Cyanobacteriota > Cyanophyceae > Leptolyngbyales > Leptolyngbyaceae > Leptolyngbya > Leptolyngbya iicbica. Next base: position 81,995 of record NZ_QVFV01000009.1, on the reverse strand, counting down.
ATCTACCGCTGCCATTCTGTAGGGCTGCTAGCGATCGCAGACAAAACAGTCGCCCCTAAATCACTGGTGAATTTTTGAGTGGGCCAGTCTGAGATGCCGCCCAGTGAGTGTCCACAACCACAAAGCGATGACCGTAGCGGCGCTTCGTGCCGGCTCACAGTAGATTATGGCGCGGTGGGCGGGTCGGTCTCTTCGACTTCCAGAGCGAGGGATTCCACATCCGTCGGTTCCGGTAGCGGCGCTTGGGTGACCAAGCGACATTCACCGTTTGGCTGACCCAATAGTCGGCGTGATAGATAGATGAACGCGCCTCCCAAAATGGGCACCGCAGGCATCGCAATCAGCCACACCACCGACGGAGCCTCGGTCGGTGAGTTCTCTCCAGTCGACTCATCACTCACATTAGCTGGGGCCAACTGCGCCCTCTCAGGGGACTGTGTGGGAGAGTCTGCCGACACTTGCGTAACGATTACTCCGGGAGCGATCGCGACAGGAGTCTCAGCCGCCCGGACGCCACCGCCGCTCAGGAAACCCAACAATACCAGTCCTCCCGCGATCACCCCTAACCGCCGCCCACTGCCAGCGGTCGGGCACATGCGTGAGTTGTTGACCGATGCCAGGGACGGCGATCGCGATGCATTTTGTGGGTTGAGAGAAAGCATGGCCAGCACCACTGCGAGGGAGCAAGTGTCAACTTATTTTAAGGGGTAGGCTTCACCAGATCAGGCATAGGCGCTATCCCCGCGCAGTCACTCCCCTCAAACTGGGAACAGCCCGAGCCAAAGCGGCAAGGTGACTAACAATAGCGCCGAACTGACCCCCAAACAGGTCACCGCCAAGTCGCGATCCAGATCAAAGGTCTCGGCTAAGACCAGGTTGGCAAAGGCGGCGGGCATGGCCGACTGCAAGATGATCACGAGGCGAGGGGCGCCCTGCCAGCCCAATAGCGTGAGTAAAACGCCGATTATCACCGGGGCGATCGCCATGCGAATCAAAGTCGACATCAGCGCCGGACGCAGGTTTTGCCACGATCGCAGTTGCTGTAGCCGCATCCCCATCAGCACCAGCGACAGCATCACCATTGACCAGGCAAACCCCTGAAGCCCGAGATCGAGCCAACCAGGAAACGGGACGGGACGCAGCAATAGCCCCAGGGCAAAAGCTGGAAAAGTTGGTGCTCTCACCAATGCATTCAGACTTTGTCGCCAGGGTGACAGCGATCGCCCCTGCCCTACCCCCTGACCGTAATAGGCCCCGATCATGGCCCCTACACCGTAAGCCCCAAATACCGTGCCCAACAGATCGTAAAACACCGCCCAGCCAAAGTAGGCAGTGCCCAACTGGGGCAGTAGCAAAACGATGGGATAGCCAATATAGCCCGTATTGCCCACCATTGAGGAGAGCAAAAAAATGCCTTTAGTGGCCCTGGGCCAAGGCTGACCACTGACTTGCAACCAACCCCAAGCCAGCCCAAACGCGATCGCAAACGTCACCCAGGCCATTATCGGCGCCATCCACACCCCGCCGGAGAGGTCAGTTTGTCGCAAAAAGTGAATCAGGCTACCAGGAACGCCCAGCCAAAACAAAAAGCGCCCCAATGCCAAAGGCGTGCGGGCTTGCCAGGATGCTCGCCGAGGCGATCGCTTTCCCAGCCAGCCCAGCAGCGCACTAGCTACCACACCAAGCAATACCCCACCACAAAGTGGGATATAAATTTGAGCCAAAAACCACACAGGCACCTCTGTCGAGACATTAAAAGCCAGGTGCTGACGGACTCACCCATGAGCCATGATCGGCCATGATGCTTGTCCTAGACCAGAGCAAGGATCTCTATGAAATGAAGGTCCAATAACATCCAAATTAGCCAAGGCAGGTAAGATGCCTGCCTTGGCATCGCCGAGACAGCGATCCCAACTGATTCAAGTCTCACTCCCAGACTAGAAGCCGTCCAGATCGAGGGCCTTAGAGCCGCCCCGCTGCAACTGACCCAAAATCACGCCGAGTTGACGCCATACTAGCCACGCCATTAGCACCGTGAGTACCGCACTAATCGCAAACGACGGTGGCGCAGAGAATCCAAAGATCTGAATACCTGCTGCCAAAGTCACCCAGACGCCGAGACAAATACCCACATACGGCAACTGCAGAGACAATCCCCGAATATCTTCTAAGGAACCCGCCTCCGGATTTTTGGCCCAGGCTTGGGTGGCTTGTTGTAATGAGGTATTAAAGGCTGAGCCAGCGGCGATCGCCGACAAAAAACCAGCAATCATCAACACATAGGGCGGATCAGGATACACGGCACAGACCTCAACGAAACGGCGAAATCGACACAAAGAAATGTAAAGCTGCGCCCATTATATCGACCTGTGGGTACCCCTACAGGCTCTTAGCAGGCTGCAAACTAGCAGACAACGCAGCGACTGGCGGCAACCAATCGGCGGCGCGATCGACGGAAGACTGCAAAATGACATTCCACGCCACCCCGAGTACTTTGGACGGAGTCACGTCCTCTTTCACCAGTTCCCATAGTTTTTGCACTTCCTCGGTGTGGAGGCGATCGTCTTCAGTCATGGCCAAAATGAGGCGATCGCGAATGTAGCGGCCCTCCTCCGACATCAAGAACTGGAGGCCCAAACTCGCCGTGGGCAGAATGTCGAAATCTTCATCGCTGCGAGCAATCTGCAACAGATTTTCCAACCGCTGCCACTGAAACTTCCCGTCTTTGAACAGTACTTCCAGTAATCGCCGCCGCAGCGAAGGCGTCTCACCCTTCAATAACCGTCGCGCCACGTAGGGATAGGCAATATCCACAATTTTAAAGTCGGGATTTAGGCTCAAGGCGACGCCTTCTTGAGTCACCAGCGAGCGAATGATTAGCGCAAACTTGGCGGGGACGCGGAAGGGATACTCATACATCAACTCAGAAAAGCGATCGGTGATGGTTTTGAAATTAAAGTCACGCACTTTAGCTCCCAAAGCCTCACCCAGCACTGTTTCCAGGGCAGGAATAATGGGCTCAATATCGGTATCCGGCGTCAGAAAGCCCAATTTAACAAAGTCGTTAGCCAAAGCCGCATAATCTTGATTGATCAGATGCACCAGGGCATCTACTAGCGTTTCCTTCGTTTCCTGATTGAGCTGATCCATCATGCCAAAGTCGATGTAAGCCATACGCCCATCGGCCATGGCAAACAAGTTGCCTGGGTGCGGATCAGCATGGAAGAAGCCATACTCCAAAAGCTGTTGCAAGCTCGTGGTAACGCCCACTTCAATGAGGGTGTCCGTATCGAGCGATGCCGCCTGAATACTGCCAACGTCGGTTAGCTTAAAGCCTTCAATCCATTCCAGGGTTAGGACTTTCGGACTGCTGTAACGCCAGAAGATGTTAGGCACCTTAACCGTCGGATCGTTCTGAAAATTAGCGGCAAATAGCTCAGCGTTGCGCCCTTCGTTGAGATAGTCGATTTCTTCAAACAGCTTGGTGCCGAATTCATCCACAATCAGGGTGAGGTCATGCCCTAAATTCAGCGGCAGCAACCATCCCAAACTTTGCGCCGCAAAACGCATGATGAATAGATCGCACGTCAGCACAGGCAACAACCGGGGGCGCTGCACTTTAATTGCGACTTCTTCGCCGGTATAGAGTCGCGCCCGATACACCTGCGCCAGACTGGCAGCGGCAACAGGTTCAGGAGAAATTCGACTGTAAATTTCTTCAGGAGAGTAGCCTAACTCTTTTTCCAAAATCATCATCGCCAACGGCGTCGAAAAGGGCGGCAGCTGATCTTGGAGCTTAGTGAGTTCTTCTAAAAAGTCTTTGCGAATCAGGTCAGGGCGCGTTGAAAGGGCTTGCCCCACTTTGATGAAAGTCGGCCCCAATCGGGTCAACAATTGGCGCAACTGCACGGCTCGCTTGGTCAGGTTGCGCTCTTCACGGTTAAACCAGCGATCGCTCTGCAACCCCAACACAAAGGTGCCCAGCCACCACAGCACTTGCAGCGATCGCCACACCACAATCCAAGGACGACGACCGTAACACTTCGCAATCACATCCGCGTCGTAAACCTTGGATTGAAATAGCGATGCTTGCATGGCAAAATTCCTTGACACTCTGCGGAGCGAACGTGAAAGCCAGCCAGGACAAGCCACCGAAGCAACTCAACCACCGTTAAGCTGGAGCCTTTTCCTCAAGCAAGCGCGCTAACAATCGTGCTTTGAGCACTTGCAATTCGGGGAAAATATTTCAACGCTCTTAACAATAGTATAGAAAAATACAGTTAAACCTGTTGACGACTTAACACTTGTATAAGTAAAACTACTCAAGTCCGTGCATAGAGTCAAATAAATACAGGTTCCACTTTTCTTTTGAGAAAGACTATAGTCCATTGTCTCGCGTGCCTGCTTAAGCAAGCGTACGCAGTCAACTTAATGCGAGTGAGTGGCATGCCGTCGCGCTTGCCGATGTTTCCTTTGCAAACCACGGCCATGAAGCAGGCGTTGCCCTCAAAATATTTACCGACCATCTTGACTTAAAAGGCTCGACGCGCGGAGTCAATCAACTGCGATGATGGCGGTCGCAAATCTTCGACTTAAGGGGCGCTGGGATGAACTGGAAAGAACACAGACTCGCTATTTATCAGGGCTGGGCTGATCGCTGGCAGTGGACTGGCCTAAGCGCAAGTGCCGGGGAAGTCCCTTTGAAGAAATTGTCTGACGTCGGCCTTTGAACAGATAGGTGTGCATTTGCCCACGCCCCTTGATGTCAATGCAGCCGCGATCATCAAATTGATAATGGTCTTGCACGTGGCGATAGGTACTCTCGCTGATTTGGATGCGATCGATGAGACCGTGGGATTCCATGCGGCTGGCGATATTAACAGCATCGCCCCACAAGTCATAGCTGAATTTTTTGATGCCAATGACGCCCGCGATCACAGGACCGGTGTTGATGCCAATGCGCAGCCGAAAGGGCGTACCGTCGTGACGCTTGAATGTCTGGATCGCATCCAACATTTGAATCGCCATTTCCAACGTGGCGGTAGCGTGGTCAGGTTGGGGCTCGGGTAGACCACCTACCACCATGTAAGCGTCGCCAATGGTTTTAATTTTTTCCAGCCCGAGGGCATCGGCAATGCAGTCAAATGTCGAAAAAATCTCGTTCAGAACGTCAACGAGTTCTCCGGGCGCTACTTGGGCTGAGAGTCCCGTAAAGTCCACAATGTCGGCAAATAAGATAGTGGCTTCGTCAAACCGCGAAGCGATCGCGCCCACTTCCTGTTTCAACTGCTCAGCAATGCTATCGGGCAGAATGTTCAGCAGCAGTTTTTCAGATTTGGCTTGCTCTTCTTTGAGAGCTTGTTCCGCTTGTTTGCGATCGCTAATTTCTTGATGCACGCGCTCGAACATGTCGCAAAAGGCCCGAGACACTTCCCCCAATTCATCATGGCGAGTGATCGCCTGAGTTTGAAACGTCGGCGGCTGGTCTTGGCTAACCGCTTCACCGGCCTGCTGTAGATCGTCGCGTAACCGCAAAATAGGAATGATCAGAATCTGCTCTAGCACCAAAATCGTGACGAGCGTGACAAAGGCCGAGATGATGAATACCAGTCCGGCAATGGCCAGGGCGTACTGCCACATTTCGTGAATGACCCCGCTCGCATCGTGACGCACGACCAAAATGTATTCATCGGCAAAGCGATCGCTGGGCCAGGCGACATCATATCGGCGGCGGCCTTCGGTTAACCGCTTGACCGCTTGCCCCTCAGGCACGGTCGCACAGTCGATAGTGGGGGATTCGCCAAAGGTGTCGATGAGCGTGCCATCCACGGTACATAAGTTAGCCCCTAAGATGACAGAGTCGGGCTTCAAATTTTGCTGAATGAGCTGCAATACCGTTTCCAGATCAGCATTCAGCATGGCCGTGGCTTTGGCCGTGAACAGCACTTCCGTCGAGACGTCTTGCAAGTCATCTAGTTTTTCGCGGTAACGGCGGATAAATGAAGGGATGAAAATCACCACCTCGATCACGACAATGCTGAGAAATACAGAACTCACAATGCGCCGAGATAGGCGCGATCGCAGCAGGCCGACGGAAGATTGCAAAATGCTGGCCATGGCATGACTCAAGGGGGTGAGGAACTCTTTCTCAATACTACTGACTGAAATTTCGGAGTTCCGGGTAGGTAGATATTCGGAGAGATAAGAATTTTCTGAGAGTTAGGTTAACTGACGCCCCCCAACGTTAAGTCACCGACACGCCGTTTACACGTACTGGACGGAGAGGTTACGGCCCTGCCAACATCGCCATCCGCAGTCAAGTGCCGAGAGCCCAAAAGTTTAAAGCATGGGCATTGAATCGAAGTGTGGACAGCCGAGACGGCTGTCCCGGCGCAGGCAAGATACCTGCGCAAATGAGTCGTGGTTAAGCACATAGCGTCAAGGCAAAATTTAGAAGGAGGCTATGACAGTCTTTCGGGGCGCATTGTTGATAGTCAAAGGTTAAGAACTGCGACATTGATTGCCGTCGCCAACTGCTATTTCCCCGAAAAAATAGTGCCCACAATATCAAGATTGTTTGACTTGTCGCCGACTTTTGTGAAGGAAGAATAAAGTTTGCGAGTTTCTACTGAGAAAGTTCGCCTCAAAAATTTGTATATCGCATCGAAAGACTTTTTCCCTAAGGGTTTACCCGGTTGGTTTCTCTAGAGGTAGGTGTAAATATCCGACTTAAGGGTGTAGATACTGATTGACTTGATGTTACGAGAACCGTTATTGATTTTTGGTTCACAACATCGGTTAACTCATCGCAATGATTGTTCCCTCGTGCTTAGCGTTGGTATCTCTTTTAGTCCCTTAGCCATTGGAGGAAGTGGCTATGTCGAAGCGTGTCTACCGACCCGATAGTGCCGCCAATCAAAACGCTGTAGAGCAGTGTCGTGATTTGGTTGCAGCTTCGGTAATTGCCCCTCACAAATTGCCCCGGTGCTTACCCGAGTCCGCTCGCCTGATGCGTCAACAGGCGCAACAAGCCATTCGGCGCGGCGACTACTCGCAGGCGATCGCCGCTTTGAATCGACTGATCATTCACCAGGGCGCACGGGCCGAAGACTTTAACAATCGCGGGCTAGTTCATTTATGGAATGGTCAGCTATATAAGGCTATCCGTGACTTTGACCACGCGATCGCCCTCAATCCAGAATTAGCCGCCGCTTACAACAATCGTGCCAATTATTACGCGGCGATGGGCGATTTTGAACGGGCCTTGGCTGATTATGAGCAAACCATTGATCTGAATCCGTTTCATGTGCGAGCCCGCATTAACCAGGGCATTACCCTGCGGGAGTTGGCGTGTTATGACGCCGCCCTCGAAAGTTTTGATAATGCTTTATTGTTCAATCAAAACTTGGGTGAAGCCTATGCTGAGCGAGGCCGCACATATCACCTGCGCGGCGATTGGAATTGCGCGATCGCGGACTACCGCCGGGCCTTGCAAGCGTTAGCCACCATTGATGCTGAAACGCGGCTAAACCTGAATTCTTGTCGGTATCGCGTGATGAACTGGCTCAGTGAGTTAAGTGTCGCGGCTTAAAATCGAAAAAATTAAGTCCCCTCTCTGTGGATATGCCAGAAAGGAGACTGGAGAAAGGGATACCAAAATCGCTGAGCGAAGCGATCGCTGCAGCCTCAGACATCACTCAGTATGGTTGCTGACGCTGCCTTGGCACTGATGGCAGCAAGGTCAACCTACGGAGCATTGCCGTAAGGCCCAATGAACCCTAGTCAATCGAGATTTTTTGTGGGCCGCTGCTGCTGCCGTTGTTAGCAGAGTCGTCGTCATCGTCAGTAACGTTGACATCTTGCTTGTTGAGCCAAGACTTGACGGGGTCGTCGTTGAGATCGAGGCGTAAGACCCCAGACATAAAGCCGCCGACAAAAGCCACGGGCTGACGAGTCAGTTCTTGAAGAAAAGGGGTCAGTTCATCCAAAAACATAAGTGAGATTCTCCTTACTGTTTGCCACCACACGGTTCTATCCTACACGGTGAAACGAATGGGCGCGATCGCTTCTCTCCCGCCGATGCCGTTTTGATCATCGAACGAACCGCGCTCAGGCACTCCTTTCCAGCGCGGCGTTGTAAATGCGCTCGTTGGCCTGCACCGACTTGTGTAAATCGACAATCGGGTTGGGATAGTCGACCCCTAATCGCACCTCAAAGCGCTTTTGTTCCACATTCGATAACTGCCAGGGGGCATGGACCTTAGACGCTGGCAGCCGCTGCAATGCTGGCAGCCAGTGTTTCACATAGTCACCCTGGGGGTCGTAGTCTTTGGCCTGCTTGGGGATGTTGAAATAGCGAAAGCCGCGCGCATCATTGCCAACGCCAGCGGTGTAGTTCCAATTCCCCCAGTTGCTGCAAACGTCGTAGTCTACCAGCAGCGACTCAAACCACTCGGCCCCCATGCGCCAGTCGATGCCCAAATTTTTAGTGAGGAAGCTGGCGACATTTTGCCGACCGCGATTGGACATAAAGCCCGTCGCCGCGAGTTCGCGCATGTTGGCATCCACCAGGGGATAGCCCGTTTCGCCCGCGCACCAGGCATTAAACCGGGGCCAATCTTGCTGCCAATCCACCTTAAGGCCGCGCAGACCCGAAGGGTAGAAGACGCGATCGCCATGCTTCAAACAAATTAATCGAAAGTAGTCGCGCCACAGTAGCTCAAACACCAGCCAGTAGGTGGAATCGTTGCGCACCCGCTCGTTCTCGTAATCTTGCACTGCCTGATAAACCCAACGGGGCGAGAGACACCCCAGCGCCAGCCAGGCCGAAAACTTGGAAGAATAGTTGGCGCCCAACATGCCATTGCGGGTTTGTTTGTAGACCTTAAGACAATCAGCGTCCCAAATGTAGGCTTGCAACCGCGCCAGGCCAGCAGTTTCACCGCCAACGAATTTCAGCACAGCGCGATCGTCAGATTGCGGCGCTTCTACCCCCAGTTTTGCCAAATCAGGCAGCTCTCCCACAGACGCCGACTGGGGCAAAGGCGGTAGCTTCTTCGGAGCACTAAAGGGTTCATAAACGATGCTCGACTTTTCCACTTGCTTTCGAAACTGGGTGAACACCTCCGGCACCTTGTTGATCGAGAAGGGTAAATCGTCCAGGTGGTAAAGGGTTGCGCCCCAATAGGTTTGCACCGTGGTGCCCATCGCCTCAAGCTTGTCGGCCAGGGCATTTTCCACTGCCAACTCTTCAGCGGTGGCCTCTTCGTGCCAGTAAACCGCCTGCGCGTCGAGTTCCTTGACTAGGGACGGAATCACGGTCTCGGGTTCGCCCCAGCGAATGATCAGGTCACTGCCCCGCTGCTGCAGCGATCGCCGCAAGTCCGCCACACTCTCTAACAAAAACTGGGCTCTAAACTTGCCCGTTTTGGGAAAGCCAAAGGCGGTTTCGCCAAACTGTCGCGGGTCAAAGCAATAGACGGGAATAACGCCACCCCCGGCCTTAAGGGCGGCTTGCAACGGTTCGTGGTCGTGCAGCCGCAGGTCATTGCGAAACCAAACCAGTATGGACATGAGAGCAAACGCATTTTCGTGAACTTATGTAAAGCTAACAAGTTTTTGCCCGCGTTGCTGAGGGCGTCATGGGGCAGGGATTCTAATTGCCAGCAGGGGAGGCCAAGGGTGAATCCGAGTTAATCACGATCAGGGATTGGCGCAAAAATCATATCCCGGTAGTGTTCTGTAGCTGAGATGGTTAGATAGCGGGTCGGTGGGGCAGATGGAGATTTTTAGTGCGAGCTTCTCCCTAACGTCGCGTTTCTAAATAATTGCGATGCAAGCCGCTAGGTGGCTAGCCGTTTTGCAGTATGATTGCGTCGAAAATCTGCCGATATCGTTGGCAGCGTCGTGATTCTGGGCAGTTGAGGCCCCTTAATACGGATGAAGCAAACGTTGCGTCGCATTCTGCACATGGGACTTTCCGCGATCGCCCTGCTCACAACAGGCGTCGCGGTGGAAGCGTTAGCCCCTCGCCCGGCCGAAAGTGCGGAAAAAATCCGCATCTTAGTCGATGGCCCCTTGTTGTTTGACCTCTCCGTCGAGTCCTTAGAGACCTTTGCGGAAACGGGAGAAATCATCGGGGATTTGCGACTGTATGCGCGATTTTTGAATGAAGGGACGCTGCAACTCTTGCGCCAGGGACTGACGCGCAAGATTCCCCTCGATGTGACCACGGTGGATAACCTCGCATATTCTCCCCTGGGGCGCGACGCCTTATTAAACGTCGGTAAAGTGCTGCAAGTCTATCGCGGGGTAAATGGTCAGCGAGCGTTGCGGGCTGCCGTGATTGGGGCCGCCGCCAACGCCGATGCAGAGGGGTGGACTTTTATCGATGTCCTCAAAGAATTTCCGACTCCAGCGATCGAGATTGAACTGCGAGATCTCCTAGAACTCCGGCGACAACTGGCGATTTATTTCAGCTACAACGATGCGGTCGTCCGCACCGTTCGGGCTGAGGCACTGGCCGAAGCCGCTGCCGCCCCCCTAGTCAACTTGAGCGAATTAGCCGACCTCAGGCAGCCTGGAACCTTCGCATTCACCAAAGAAACGGTGACAGTCACCAACCCCGCGCTACGTCAAACGGCGGCTGGTCTGTCCGTCAACTATGACTTTGATGTCGATGCTTACATTCCCAGTGGCTTAACCAGTCCTGCCCCAATCGTCATCATTTCCCACGGATTTGGCGACGTTAAAGAGAGTTTTGCGTTTATTGCCGAGCATCTGGCTTCTTATGGTTTTGTCGTGCTGCTACCGGACCATGTGGGCAGTGATTTGGCCTATCGCCAGGAATTTCTTCAAGGACGACTCAATACCTTGTTGAGCCCGATGGAGTTTATTAACCGTCCCCAAGAAATTTCCTTCCTCATTGACAAGTTGGAAGAACTGGTTGCGGAGTCTCCTGAGTGGGCAGCTCAGTTAGATCTCGATCGCATTGGCGTCACGGGAGATTCCCTGGGCAGCACCAATACCCTCGCCCTCGCCGGAGCCGAGATGAATTATGCGCGATTGGTCGAGGCGTGTGATGCCGACAACTTGATCTTAAATTTTGCCTTGTATCTACAGTGTCGGGCGCAATTTTTGCCGCCGCAAAATTTCAACCTCCGCGATCCTCGGGTCAAGGCGGTGGTCACGGGGCATCCTTTGGGCGGCTTTCTGTATGGCCCAGAGGGATTCAGTCAGATTGACGTGCCGTTGCTCATGGTCGGGGGCTCGGAAGATATTGTGGCCCCCGTCGTGGTTGAACAGTTTCATCCCTTTATTTGGCTAGAGACGGAGCATAAGTACTTCGCCATGCTCGATATTGGTACGCATTTTTCTTCGAAACCGGGGCGCGATGGGGCCGGGGGCATTTTTGGGTTACTGGCGGGGGCTAATCGCGATATCGGCAGTGGCTACTACAAAGCTTTGAGCGTGGCTTTCTACAACGTCTACTTACGGGAGCAAGCGGAGTTTTTACCCTATTTAAGTGCGAGCTATGGCAACCAGCTGAGTGCTGATCAGCCGATGGGCTTGAGCATCATCACCGAGTTGCGACCCGAACAGATTGAAGCGACCTACGGACGGCGATCGCCGGTGCCCATTATTCCGGCCCCGATCGCCGCTACGCCGCCCCCTAGAGCCCAAAGCGTGTTGTCCGAGATTGCCGAGACTGGGGTGCTCAAGGTCGCGTTTCGCAAAGACGCTATGCCTTTTGGCTTTATCAATCCGCAAGACGCTTGGGATGGGTACTGCGGGGATATGGCGATCGCCCTCAGCGACTATATTTCAGATGAACTCAACAGCGATGTTGATATTCGGCTAGTAGAACTGACTTCCACCCTAGACAACCGCTTTGATTTGGTCACGTCAGGAGCCGTGCATTTGGAATGTGGGCCAAATACCATTCGCAATGATGTGGAAGGGATTACTTTTTCAAATCCCATTTTTGTCACGAGTACCGAATTTTTGGTTCCCGCCGGACAGGAAGATACCATCCGACCGACAACGCCCTTGGCCGGAGTCCGCTTGGGCGTGTTGGAAAATACGACCACTCAGCGGTTTGTGGAAGAAAACTATCCGAATGCTGATGTTCGGCTGTTCTCCGGAGTGGAAGGTCGGCAAAATGCGATCGCTGCCACCGCCAACGGCGAGATTGAGGCCTTTGTCGGAGACGGCATTTTGTCCTACGGTCAATTGCAGCTAGAGGGGCGGGCAGTGGATGACTTTGCCTTGATTCCGGAAGTGCCGCTCACCTGCGAATATTACGGTCTGGCTCTGCCCAACAACGACCCCGAATGGCGGACGCTAGTCAATCAATTCTTGCTCAGCGATAGAGAAAATCCCATTTCCAACCTCTGGTTTGCCTCGATTTATCCAGATGAATTGAATAAGGCTGAGTTTTGTCTTAATCAGTAACTCTGCGACTGTCGCCACCCCGATTGCCAAAAGCCGTCGGGTTGCAAAAAAAATGGCACCTCTTAGCTCAAAATCAGCGATCGCTCCATGTGGCTCGGATGTAATTGGGGCGATCGCCTATCAAACTTGCAATCACTGTCCCCGTCCCGGTTGGCAATCAGCAAAGCCCAAAGCTTCGGAGTCGAGGAAGCTGGCGATCGCCATTTCCACCACAGCCTCGATGGGATAGTCAATGTCTTGGGCGCGATCGCTCAAAGCCTGCCGTATGCGCTCAGGCAGCCGCTCTAAAATTACTTCAGCGTCGGCACGGGAAAGTTGTTCTTGCAGTTTAGCTGGCATAGCATCACCTTTCTGTTGGAATCTGAGCGTTATATGGAGGTTCAGTCGCTCTGAGAATGATGGCCTCTAACTCCAATAGTAACGTGGGGTTTTTCCAGTAAGGAATTACCTGGATCGCTATGCGAACATCTTCATCGCGATACCTATCAAGCCATGCCCACAAAAATGCTTTGTGACCACCTGTAAAACGACCTCGCAAACTTTTGGTTTTACCGATGTAAAGCAACCCATGAATTCTATGGCGAATTGCATAAATACCAGGACGTGAGGGAATCAAATTAAAATCGCGGGTTAGTGGTTGGCATTGCTCGAACGGTGTGAAGGCGATCGCGTCTAGAATGCTTCGAGCTTGGGCCTTTAATTCAGAATCGCTCGTTGACATAGAAATAAGAGCTTGGGTGCCATTCAACTACTTTGGCAGAGTTGATGGAGAGTTGCGCGATCGCGCTCCAAATCAGTTTCGTCGTAGTGTAAATCGGCTCTGTGAGCTTTCAAAAACTCATCAACGGCCCAGCGGGACGAGAGCCCGAGAATGCGCCCGACCTCTGCGTGAGTAATTTTTTCGGTCTGGTATGCTTGCATGGCAAGCGCTTCCAAGATCTCCTGGGGCAGGCGATTTGAGTTGAAGTGCTGCATCAGCTCATCTGGCAGGTCAAGCATAATTTGCATGATCGAGACTCTCCGATCGCTTTGATATCCATTGTCGCCAAAACTGCCCATTCCGCCACAGCCTTAATGGAAGAGTCAGTGGGTTGGACGCGATCGCTCAAAATGACTCGGATGCGATTGGGGCGATCGCTCTAAAATCATTTCAGCGATCAACATAGGAAAATTGCTAAAAATTGCTATTTAAGAGCGTCTTGCATAATTTTGAGGGGGCAAAATTGATTGCCTCACTCATTGTTTGACTAATACTGCTGAGGTACGCGCCGAAATTCCTTCACCAATTTTTTTTTGAAGCCAAGGATAATCTTTCAGTATTTCCTCAATTTCTGGCCAGGATGACATTGTTTTTTGAATAACTTCATGCGCTACATCGCGTAAGCCAATTCCAGAAGCATTGACTTTTCTTTCTAATCTTTCGAAATTTTCGAGTGTAACTGAGTCGAAGCTCCTAGACTTTGCAAATTTCAGACCAAGGTCTTCAGGGTTTCCTGATGGACGATATACGGCTGTTGAAACTAAATCATAGGCGGGAGAAAGAACTGGTCGGCGAGGATCGGTGTATATCAACGACCAGTTTTTCAAGTGTGCATCACCATTGCCTATGACATAGTTGAACGCTAGTCTTCGTGTAAATTCAATCAATGAATTTGTATCATACTGACGATAAATCAAATTTGCGAGTGTCTCAAACGTGCCCGTATACTTCTTATGAGGATAAAGGTTTCTGACCTGTGCAAAATCCTCAATATGAATCAACTCTCTTGAAGGGGTGCGATCAAAGCGCTGAATTGCGTAGGCCATATTTTCAAATTCAGGCCATAGGTCATCAGGTACATCAGCTAACTGTTCTCGATGAACAAGACGCACTTCAGGTACGTCAATGCCGACCCGACGCGCAAGTTCCATCATTGAAAATTCGTTAATTGGTACATGGCGGTAGCTACGGTCTGGAAGCTTAATAATCCAGTCACCACCCTCGCCAACACCTGGCGAGGTAAATCTTTCACCAACATTCAACATCGAGAATTTGAGGGCAACTCCAGCCAGCGAAAACCGCCAAATGTCTCTCTGGAGATTCCCGGCATCTGCATCTGAAACTATCTCGCGTCTAGTACTATCAAATTCTGTCTGACCAATTTCTGCTTCGGCGACTCGAATTGCCCCAGGCAAATCATGGCCAACCTTGAGTAGTAGCTCTATTTCCTTATTTTCATCTACGCTTGCATCTTCAGCAATCCAGTGACGCAATCGCCCTTCTGGAAGTAGGTTTGAAAACCACGGAGGCAATCGGTTTTTGGAGCGGTGGATGGCTTCAAGATCATCTTCAAATACGAGACCTAAAACAGCATGAGTTGGATCATGGACGTAATCATTATCCAATTGAAAACGGATAATGCCACCGTTCAGTGTGATGCTGCCAATACGTCTTTGATAAAGCCAAATCCCATAGATTTTTTTGACTTTACTCATCAACTAGAGCCTCATCATCATCTTCATCAATAATTAAAGAGGAAAGTGGGGGTGTATCCTCAAACGAAGCCTTCATCATAGATTTAAGGAAATTCCCAGTTATTTTTTTTAATCGGTTCTCTCGAAGTTCCAAAAACTGAGTGACGTTTCCTTCGAGCAAATACGATCTCATGTCATCATCAAAAATGTGAGAGTTTAACAATTTAGTCCAAGATGAACTAGACATCGTAATAGGTTGATTTAGAAAAATATCTCTCACGTGCTCAACAGAATCTTCTCCAAGAAAGATGAATCGATTTGCGGTAGGTGTTTTTTTGCCTAATGGTTCAATGATTTCAACAATATCTCTTGCTGTCTGTTCTTCTTTAAGAGCTCTTCCTAGATCTTCTTGAAGATAATGTTCCGCTGTAAGGAAAGACCGAGGCCGATGCGCCCACATTGCGCAGAGAAGAATACGAGTACTAGCCGAGGTGCTATTGAAATCACTCAGATTCAAATCCTTTCGGTCACTTGAAACAGCCTTCACTAAATCTGTGACAGACTTTGCCTCATCATTAGGAATGATTTTCGAGCATAATGTTCGGCTGGCTTTAGTCCAAGTACTGAATGCCTCTGGGCCAATCACAGCAGCACGCCAAAACCATCGTCTGAGCAGTTCAATGCTGCGGGGCTTAGGTTCGGGATAATGCGCAAAGAAGCGCGCAAGAACAACAAGGAGGTATCGATAGGGCAAAAAACTAAAGTGTGGAACTCCAGCTTCACTCTGCAAGAAGTTGACGGCTTTTGATAAAGCTCTTTCCCCAGCAATGTATGCTTCTTCACGAGTCTCACCTGGAAACTCTGATGATTTTTTCTTCTGACTGAATTCCGCACGAATATCACGTGTTACATCGGAGCCTCTGCGAGCTAGAATGGCACTTAAGACAGTATTATCATCAATTTCACCAAAGGGAAAAGTCGCACTGATTTTTTCGATGATATTTTTTACATCATACTTTGGTCCGCCATGTAGGGCCGAGAAAACTTCTGCACGCGTCAACCTTTTGCCGTAATTATTCATGCGGTCGAAGATATCTCTAAGAACCTCTTCATCTTCTTGCTTCACGATATAAGCCGGTATTGAATATTCACGAATTGCTTTAGCGACTCTTGTGGCCTCTTCAAAATAAATTGCGGATTCTGGATGCTCACTAAACCATTTCAACAATCTCTGTAAGTCAAAAATTATCGGTAGGCCGATGACGTGAATTTCTTCATCAATGGGCTTGACAAATTCTTTGCGTGCTAGATCATAAGCGATCGCAAAGCGTGGATCCTTAGAGCCATCATCATTCAATGCATTCGCAAGACTAGTAAGCCTTTGTTGACCATCAACAACCCATCTTGCTTCATCTAGACTAGGAGCCTTAATCTCTAGCGCTCCGATTTTCAGCGTGTCCTCTAGAGCAGGACGTGCCCAAAGAAGCAAGCTTCCAATTGGATAGCCACGAACAATACTATCCATGAGTCTTTTTACATCTTCCCATTGCCAGCGAAATATCCGTTGAAAGTCAGGAATGCGTATGTAGCCAGATAACACTTCACCTACGAGGTCTTCAAGTGGAAAGGTCTTAGCGTTGGTAATTTTTGAACCTACCATTTTGTTGATCTTACGCTTAGTGAATAAAAGCCAGGATTGCCTGTTGATCTGATTTTTAACTCGGAAATTTCAAGGAGGTTATCGGAACCTCATACCTATTTTCTTTCACATTCAGACAGTTGGGATGTATTTTGGCGGATTGGTAGCTTTATCAATTGCCAGAGACCTTCCTTCAGTTCACCCAAAGTCCTCCACAAATAACATTGCAGAGGACTTTCGGGTCAGTATATCGAAAGCAGTCCGGAACTAACTACGAGATTAACCTACCCCAACAAATCGCCAGTTTCTTGGAGCATGTGGAGACGGTGGTAGAGACCACCGTGGTTGAGCAGGTCTTCGTGACTGCCCATCTCCAAAATGCGGCCCTGATCGAGGACGACGATGACATCGGCATCGCGGACGGTGCTCAGGCGGTGAGCGATGATCAGGGTCGTGCGGGTACCGAGGATGCTGCGCATCGCCAGTTGAATCGCCCGCTCCGATTCGTAGTCGAGGCTAGAGGTGGCTTCGTCAAAGACGAGCACATCGGGGTTCATCAGCAGGGCGCGGGCGATGCCGAGCCGCTGGCGCTGTCCCCCCGAGAGGCGCACGCCCCGTTCCCCCACCACCGTCGAATAGCCATCGGGCATCAGGTTGATGAACTCGTCCACGCGCGCGATCGCACAGGCTTCATCCACCTGCTCCCGCGTCACGTGGGGATTGCCATAGGTCAGGTTATCCATCAGCGTGCCGTTAAAGACATCCACCTCCTGGTGAACGATCGCCAATTGCTTGCGATAGCCCGTGATATCCAGCTTGCGAATGTCTTCGCCATCGATCAGGATGCGGCCCTGCTGCGGCTCAAAATAGCGGAACAGCAGCTTCACCAAGGTGGACTTACCGGAACCGGAACGACCCACCAGCGCCACGGTCTGCTTCGGCTGAATCAGCAAATCGATGTCCTTCAGGACGGGGCGATCGCGATCGTAACCAAAGCTGAGATGCTCGAAATGTACCTTCCCCGTGAACTGGTAGCGGGTGACGGCTTCGGGAGTGCCTGATACGCTCGCCGCTTCGATGCCTGTGGGCTGCTGCAAAAACTCGTGAAAGCGCAGCATCGAGGCATAACGACGGGCGAAGATTTCCGCCAGGTTGCTGATGGGTTCCAACTCGGCGTAGGCCATGCTGGAAACCGTCAGCGTGGTGACGAAGTGCCCCAGGGAGATGTTGCCTCGCAGGGTCGCCACCAGCGTCAGCACCAACACCCCAAACACACAGGTCTGAATGAACAGTTCCTGCCAGGTCATCAACACCACGTACCCCCGGTGGATGATCTGATCGACCACCTTCAGCTCACGACCCAACCGCTGACGTTGACGCGCCAACTCGTCGTGCTCCGTCGCAAAGGCTTTGACCGTTTTGATGTTGGTGATGATCTCGGAGGTGCGGCTCTCCGTCGTCTCCATGTACTTGTCAAGGGCTTGCTCTTTGCGGTTCAGCCGAATCAGGTCGCGCATACTGAACGCCAGAATCGCCACAAAGGACAGGAAGAAGAGTCCGGCGATGCGCCAATCGATGATGGCGATAATGCAAAAGATGCCCGCCACCCGCACCAGCTTCGGGAAAAGCTGTCCCGCGATTTCGGGATAGGTCCAGGTGTGGTTCGACAGACCCCGTGCGACCCGTCCGGCAATGCGTCCGGGGTTGTTTTCGTCGTAAAAGCCGAGGGGCAAGCTGAGCAGCTTTTTCACCACCTCTACTGAGTGGTCGCGGCGGCTTTTGAGAGCGATGTCCCAGTGGAACCAGACGCCCAGCCACGGCTCAATCGGGGCGCGGACGACCGTCACCAGGAAAATCATCCCCAGCAGCAGGCCGAGGGTCAGCGATCGCGTCACCTCCACCCCGGCCAGTCCCGCCAGCCCATCTGCCAATCCCTGCGCGAGACGGTCCACCGGACGGTCTGACAGCAGGTTGAGCAGCTGACCGATCGCATAGGGCACCACCAGATCCAGCAGCTCAAAGAGACTGCTGGCGGCAATGCTGAAGACTGCGATCGCCTTGTAGTTTTTGTAGTATTGAATAACGTCTGCGAACTTCGCCATGACAAAACCATGAGTTCGATATGAATCTGCCTAGTATATACTACAAATACTACAAGCGCTACAACTACGACCTGATTCCTTATTACGGGAATTTGATCTAAGTGTGGGCAGCCGTCTCGGCTGTGCCGGAGCAGGCCAGATGCTTGCCCGACAAAACTTGGATTTTATAAAATCTTTCTTCTTAGCAACGCGATAAAAAAAGTCCCAGGAAATTCCTGGGACTGGCGATGATCAGCGTGATCACGTTCTTGGTGCGTGGCTTACCACCAAGTGCGATCGCCATTTTCATCGACCCGAGCTTGGCGAATCACGTCGGAAATCTCTTCCGCATCGTGGATATGGTGTAGCGCTTTCTGACCTTCCTCGGGGTCATCCACGATGAAATAGGTCGGGACGACAATCTTGTCACCAGTAATGTCTGCCACGTTCACCGCGACTTTTTTCGCCTTCTCTTCCAAGGTCAATTCGCGATTTATAATGTCGCCAGGATTCAACGTCGGATTGCCTTCCTGCATGGCGGCGGCATTAGCTTGGGCCTGCTCGGGCGAGACTTGCTCGGGCGTCAAAGGCTGACGAATCGATTGATTATTAGTTGATTGAGTTTGAGTATCCATATTTGGGATATCGCCCTCCTTTTGCGTGCATCTGTTTAAACCATAGGTGGCTACCCCCAGCGACGACATCGCTCAAAAGCGACAATCCATCAGGGATTCCGGCCACATTCCTCCCTCGTTCTATAGAGATCGATCGCTGGCCATGCCGCCTGAGTTGGGGACGGAATTGGGCACCATGGCGATGCTCTCGGCGGTTCAGGCAGCGGCTTAGCTCGGTGGCGCATTGGCTCCCGAACCGGGGTGAAATGATTCAAACGGGGGGGGATTGCGGAAGTTGAGCGTGTAAATGTCGGTGGGCATCTCGATACCAGCGGCTTCCAAGCGCTCTTTGATGGCCTGGCGGGCCTCAGAGGTGACTTGCAAAAACGACTTGCGGCGCGAGTTGACCCAAAAGAGCACTTCGAGATTGACGGTGCTGGCCGCCAACTCTTGCACCAAAACGATGGGGGGTGGGTCAGCTTCGATGCCATCAACGGGGGCGATCGCCGTCAGAATTTCGGTTTTCGCCTGTCGCAGATCCGCCTCATAGTCAATGCCCACCAGCACGCTACTGCGCCGCACGGGTGACGCGGTGTTGTTGGTAATGCTGCTCTGAAAGACCTCTTGATTGGGAATGTAAACCTGCCGACCGTCGTAAGTTTGCACCGTGGTGACCCGCAACTGCACCTGCACCACGCGCCCCTCATATTGATCGATCACCACTTCATCACCAATGCGAAAGGGCCGCGCCGCCAGCAAAATCAGCCCCGACAGGTAATTACTCAGAATATCCTTGAGGCCAAAGCCGATCGCCACGCTGGTGAGTCCCAAGGTGCCGAGCAAGGCCGCAAAGTTCAGTCCCAATACGCCCAGGGCGATGACGCAGCCAATAAACCAAACCGCGCCATAACTCAGGCGACTGATCAGAATTTCGGTAGCGCGATCGCCCTCCGTCTTTTCGGCCCAGAGATAGCTGCCCCGCGACACCCCCTTCGCCGCCAGCCAGGTCAACAGCAGCACCAAAAGTGCGCCAATCATCGACGAGAGATTATTGAGAATGCCGCGCCGCAATTGAACGAGAGTGCCCTCTAGTCTTCCCGCCACTTCTATGACCAGATTCGGCTGCTCGAACGAGGCATTGAGTTTTTGCGCCCATTCCTGGGCTAGCGCCTCTACAGTGGTGTCAAAATCCAGCGCATCCTGGGGCGTCACGGTCATGATCACTCGATTGTTGAGTTGCAGGGTTGCCAGGTTACGGGAGCGGTCATACCGCACTTGGACTGCATCTAGCGGTTGCGGTTGTTGCACCAGGCCCGCAATGCGGCGGCTAATCTGTTGAGCCCGCTCGGTCGCGCTCAGTTCGCCCACGCTGCCCACTTGCAGCACGGGTTGCCCCCGCACCAGCACATCGGCAAAAAAGACGGCTTCTTGCATCGTCGTCGTGGCAGCGGGTGCCGGTTCCGCGATCGCGCCATTGTTCTGAGCCGCCAACACCCCCGGCCACATCACCACGCATAGGAAGCTCAGCAGCATCCCCCAGAGGCCCCATTGCACCTGCCTTGACCATCGCCGCCCCATCCCTGTCATCTCCTCACCGATGTCCGCCCTTTTCCCCCTGAGCCTGCCATGCCGACAAGATGCCTGGCAACTGCCCCCCGACTTCCCCGCTCCCTCCACTTTCCATCTTTCAGCGATCGCAAATCCCTCTACTAACGGAGTCGGTATCGGTAATTTTTTCGTCAAGGTAAAAGTATGCGTTTAGCGATCGCGGCTACACCGTCGCCTCGTTAAACGGAGACGCAGTAACGGACAACACTTTATGACAGCCCAAACAACACAACAGCGGCCCACCACTCAAACTCAACAGCTGGCAGTGTTTGACAATCGCCAAGCGGCTGAGGCCGCCCAAAATTTGTTGCATGAGCAGGAAGACTTATCCCTGAGCAACATCAGCATCGAAGGCGACATCAACACCTATGAAGAGGTGGCCGCAATGGGCACGACCGTCGGCCCAGAAGCGGGGTTGCTGATTGGGGCCTTTTCCGGCGGTGTGGTCGGCGTCGTCTTTGTCGCCATCTACTCCACCATTGCCTACGGCGATCTGGTGAACACGACGTTTAATCAGTTCTCCATCGTGGCCTTTATTGCGGCTGGGGCAATCTTCGGTCTGTTTACGGGCAACCGGATTCGCAATGCTCAACTGCCCGCCCAAAAGCAAAAGGGCAACCCAGATGTGCCTCGCCGCTTTCAGCTCATGGTCGAGGGTGATGCCGAAGCACTCAACCAAGCCCGCGAGGTTTTGGGCTATCCCACGGCTAGCTAAGCACGACGGCTAACGAAACTCATTTCAATACTTGCGGGAGCGTCATCGGCGCTCCCGTTTTTTGGTGGTGAAAGGTCCGTTTTGAACTTTGGACGTTACGTGCTGCCATTGTCGATCAGCCAGAGCAAGATGCGGCCTGGCAGTGAACTGCCAAGAGCAAATCAACTTCGATTAGCTGAGCACCGGGACGGAGGACGGGCGTTCAGTGGCTAACGTTTGGCGCAGAAACGCTCGTAGCAGCCCCACCACCACCGACGGCTCTTCAACATGGGGCAACACACCGACATCGGGCACCACATGAACGGTTTGGATGGCGGCGCGGTTCATGGCGGCCATACGCTTGGTTTTGTCAGGGCGATTAAATCGGGACTTTTCGCCCACGACGATGGTGGTGGGCACGGTAAGTTGGCCAATGTAGCGGGTCAGGTCAAAGCAGACATTCCCTTTGAGGGAAGCCAGCGCGGAGTATTCGGCATTGGGTTGTTGGGTACAGGTGGTGTAAGCCTGCACAATTTCTGCCGTGATGCGATCGGGATGGGCAAACAGAAAGTTGGTAAGAAACTGAGTGACTGCCGTTTCGTTGGCGGCGCCGAATTGGTAAATGAGGCGATCGATGACGGGGGTGCCCGCCAAAATGGCCGGCAGGCTGTAGCCATAGCCCACGCCAAAATCGTCATTGCCGGACGGTGATACCAAAAATAAAGCCTGAAACAGTTCGGGCCGCTGAATCGCCAAGCGCACCACCACTCCTGCCGTTAACGAGGTGGCCGCCACGATCGCCGGAGCCCCGGCCACCTGTTCGATTAAATGCGCAATGATGTCGCAATAATCCTCGGTGCAATACTCGCGCTCGGGATGCGCCGACTGCCCCCACCCCACCAGATCGGGCGCAATGATCCGGTAGTCCGCCGCCAAAGCCCCGTAAATCTTTGACCATTCGTAGGCCGATGAGCCACCGCCTAAACTGTGCAGACAGACTAAGGTGGCTGGTTCAGCGGCATCAGACGCAGTCGCCCATCGGCGATCGGCAGCTTGGGTGTAGTAGGCCATGATGCCCAAGGACGTGGCCGTGACCTTTTGCTCAAAGCCGGGAGGAAGAAATTGCAGCATGAGGGAGCACAAGCAGATTGCTACTGCTAGGGTACCGCCTGACTCGTGAGGGTGGGCAAGGTAAAGCGGAGTTTCAGCGATCGCGACTCTAGTGAGATGCCAGCCTTATGACGGATTACGCTTCGTTGGCCCATCTCCTGAAAACCATCAGGTACTGAACTCAAGGCTCGACCGTTCATAAGGTTGAGCCCGATCGCGATCGGGCAATGATTTCCAGATTAACGGTCGATCACAGGCTGAGGCGGCCGCTGCTGGCGCCCATACACAAAGCCAAAGATGGCGGTCAGCAACCCGGCGGGAGCAGCGATCACGCCTCCCAGGAGCATCATCATCATGCGGGAATAGCGGTAGCTAACGCCCAAATGGGCACCGCTTAACAACGACTCGCTGCCCCACACCCCAAGCCCGCTGAGGCCCCAAAACAGAGGAATGCTAAGGGGCATGACCAGGAGGAAAGTCAGCACGAGCCCCCCGCCCGACCAAGCGTGACGCTGGGAAATGCCTCCGAGCCAGTAGTACAGCCAACCCGTAACGGCAAAGGCGATCGCCACGCCAACCACCAGTGACAGCCCCCGCAAAAAGCCCGCGATCGGTGAAATCAGGGGCCGACTGGCGATCGTCAGGACATCACCGGGCAGGCCATCAAAGGTTTGTTGCCAGTGACCCGCCTCGACTCCCGCCAAATCGGGATCGAACATCGTTTCCCAGTTAGAAGGCGCAAACACGTCCACCGTAAGGGTGCCGAAAGACTGCCACTGGCGGGCGGGGGCCAGCCAATATTGCAGCGTGTATTCCCGATAGACGCCCGCGTCGTCGCTGCTGGGCAAGCCTTGGTAATTCACCGCGATCTCGTGCTGCCCCGAACTCAGCGGCACCTGAAATTCTAGCCCCTGGACTTCTTGATAAAAGCTGGCGTCGTCCCAGTCGTCGGGAATGGTGGGGGCAGCAGTTGGGGTGGCAGCGATAGCCTGCGTTCCATCCAGCGTGACGGTGCCCGATTCCAGCCCAGGGGCAGCAAACAACAGCGCCACGGTGGTTGCTTCTCCCGGATTGTTGATGGTGTAAGTGGCTTGTATATGCGCGTAACGTTCGGTTTCCAGCGGGCGCAAATCGAGCACCAAGTCCTCGTGCACGATCGCTAGGGTCGCCACATCCGTCCACGGTTCGGTGAGCAAATGACCGGGCCACTCCGGATTCGCCATGTTGGCCTGAGCCGGGGGCAACAGCGCGATCGCCCAAACGAGCCCCAGGCCACTCAGCAACCAGGGGAGCGATCGCCCTCGCCGTGACCGTTTGGCCCTCACCCTAAATCCCTCTCCCAAAACTGGGAGAGAGACTTTTTCCGGCCCCCCTGCGCCCAGTTTTGGGAGAAGGGGCTGGGGGATGAGGGAACGGGTGAGGGCAAACAGCTGGTTCAGCAAGTTGTTCATGGCCGTCTCAAGAGGCATTGGGCCTCGACTTGAGCAAGGGGAAATCAGCGATCGCTGGGGCTCGCGCCCTCATATTGGCAAATTATGGCGGCAATGAACGCGATCGCGGTTGTCGCTTTCGTCGTGGGGCGGCCTCGCGCGGATGACGACACCCAAAAGCCAGCAGCGCGATCGGGAAATTGCCACAAATCCAGATGATCCACGGGCGGATCGGCATAGAAACTGTCGGCCCCCGCCCCCAGCACAGCGGAACTCCAGTGGGTGAAATAGTCGTGGCTGACCCGATACAGCGGAAAGTCGCCCACCTGCGGCACCCCCCACCCATCCACCGCGATCGCCGCCGCAACCATGCGCCCCTGCCCTTGCCACAGGTTCGCTGCCGCGATCGCCCCCACCACCCCGGCACTAAACCCAATCAGCACCAGCGGTTCGGCAGGATTCGCTTGTTCTTGCAAAAATGACCAGACCGCCAGGCCATTGAAGGGAGCCTCACGATCGCTGGGGAAAACCTGACCTTCGGCAATGTGTAGCGTACTGCCAATGGTGGTTAGTTGCTGGTTCAGGGCAGCGAGGAAGCGATCGCTCAGCGCCACATCATGAATACCAGGGCAGATAATTAGGGTCATGGGTGAATGGTTACGTAGGGGCGAGGCATTCTCGAAATCACATGCTGGTGATCCCGAACCGTTACTTCGAGAATGCCTCGCCCCTACAGGATATGTGGGGAAACAGATGCCATCACGGCTCGGCCCCAACCCGCCCACACCAGAAATAGGAGCGATACCATCAAATATGGTCTGTCTATTCGTGATTTTGGATGTCGTCTAATTCCACCGTGCAGAATTCCCCCGCCGTTGTAGCCTCACATCCCGGACTGGCTGCCCCCCAGGCGGCCTACGTTCACATACCCTTTTGTCGGCGGCGGTGTTTTTACTGCGACTTTCCCATTGCGGTGGCGGGCGATCGCGCGCGGGGTGAAACGTCGCCCCGCATCCAGTCCTACGTCGATACCCTGTGCCAAGAAATTCAGGTGACGCCTGCCCTGGGAGCCCCACTGAAAACGGTCTTCTTTGGCGGGGGCACACCGTCGCTGCTGGCAGTGGCCCAGGTGGAGCAGATTTTGCAGGCGTTGAGCGATCGCTTTGGCATCAAGCCGAACGCGGAAATTTCCATGGAAATGGACCCCGGGACCTTTGACCGGGTGGCGCTCACGGCGTTGCGGCAACTAGGCGTGAATCGGGTCAGTCTGGGCGTGCAGTCCTTCACCGATACACAACTGGAAGCGTGTGGTCGCACCCATCGACTGGCGGACGTGCAGCAGGCCATTGCAGCTCTCCACGCTGCCGCCATTCCCGGGTGGAGTCTGGATCTGATTTCTGGCCTGCCCCACCAGACCGTCGAGACCTGGAAAATTGCGCTGGAGACGGCGATCGCCTATAACCCTCAACACCTCTCTATTTATGATCTGACGGTAGAGCCCAATACCGTCTTCCATCGCCGCTACACCGCTGGGGCCGATCCCCTGCCGACGGACGACCAGACCGCGGAAATGTATCGTCTGGCCCAATCGCTCCTCACTGCAGCGGGCTACGACCATTACGAAGTCTCGAACTACGCCAAACCCGGCTATCAGTGCCAGCACAACCGGGTGTATTGGGAAAATCGCCCATTTTATGGCTTTGGCATGGGGGCCGCGAGCTACACCCAGGGCCAGCGGTTTCAGCGGCCCCGCACCACCCATGACTATGCCGACTGGCTGCAAACCTATGCGGCGGCGGGGGGACAGTTGGATTTGGAGTCCGTGACGACGGGCGATCGCTGGCTCGATCGCTTGATGATGGGCCTGCGCCTGGCCGAAGGCATTTCCTTAAAAGATTTGGTAGAAGAATTTGGTGAGGAACGAGTTACCCAGTTGCAGAAATGTCTGCGACCTTACCGCCGCCAAGGCTGGGTCGCTGACGAAGAGGAACGGGCAACCGTGGTCAGGTTCACCGATCCCGAGGGCTTTTTGTTTTCCAATGTAGTGCTGGTCAAGCTGTTTGAAACCTTCGATGCGACCTAGCATTCGCCGTGTGCAGGCCGCAGTCATGCAGTAGAATGGCATCTGGAAATTTGCTGGAGCCCTATTGAGGGCGACTGTTGGTTCTTGCCACCATCAGCAATTTCCCACGCGCAGGCACCTCATTATCTCTGACTCACCATGCCCAAGGTTTTAGTATCTGACCCCATCGATCAGGCCGGCATTGATATTTTGTCGCAGGTCGCTCAAGTGGACGTGCAGACCAAGCTTTCTCCCGACGAACTCGCCAACATCATCGGGGACTACGATGCGCTGATGATTCGTTCGGGCACCAAAGTCACCCAAGCCGTGATTGACGCGGGGCAAAACCTCAAAATCATCGGTCGGGCTGGGGTCGGCGTCGATAATGTGGATGTCCCCGCCGCCACCCGACGCGGCATCGTGGTGGTGAACTCCCCCGAGGGCAACACCATCGCCGCCGCAGAACATGCCCTGGCGATGATGCTGTCCCTGTCGCGCTACATCCCCGTCGCGGATCAGTCGGTTAAAGCGGGCGAGTGGAATCGCAAAGCTTTTACAGGCGTCGAAGTGTATAAAAAGACCCTGGGCGTCGTGGGTCTGGGCAAAATCGGTTCCCACGTGGCGACCGTGGCGCGGGCGTTGGGCATGAAGCTGCTGGCCTATGACCCGTTTATCTCGGCGGATCGGGCCGAAAAACTGGGCTGTCGGCTGGTCGAACTGGATTTGCTGTTCCGCGAGGCTGACTACATCACCCTGCACCTGCCCAAAACCCCCGAAACAGCGAACCTGATCAACGCCAAGACCCTGGCCACCATGAAGCCCACCACCCGCATTATCAACTGTGCGCGGGGCGGCATTATCGACGAGGTAGCGTTGGCCGATGCCCTGAGCAAAGACGTGATTGCCGGAGCCGCCTTGGACGTGTACGCGGAAGAACCCCTGGGGCCGGATTCGCCGTTGCGATCGCTCGACCGCAAAGCCATCTTGACTCCGCACCTCGGCGCTTCGACCGAAGAAGCCCAGATCAACGTCGCCACCGATGTCGCCGAACAAATTCGCGATGTGCTGCTGGGCTTGCCTGCTAAATCAGCGGTGAACATCCCCGGTCTACGAGCCGACGTGATGGAGCAAATGCGCCCCTATCTGCAACTGGCAGAAACCCTGGGCAACCTGGTGGGCCAACTGGCGGGCGGTCGCATCGAGTCGCTGAATGTGCAAATGCAGGGCGAACTGGCACAAAAAGATAGCCAGCCCGTCGTCATTGCGGCGCTGAAAGGCTTACTCTCCCACGCCTTGCAAGAGCGAGTGAACTACGTCAACGCCAACATTGAGGCCAAAGAGCGGGGCATTCACGTCATCGAAACCCGCGACACCGACGTAAAAGGCTACACCAGCTCCCTGCGCCTGACCGCTGTCGGCTCCCTGGGCGAGCATTCCGTCAGTGGCGTCTTGTTGGGGGGCAGCGAGATTCGCGTTACTGATATCGACGAATTCCCCATCAACGTGCCGCCGACCAAGCACATGCTGTTTACCCTGCACCGCGACATGCCGGGCATCATCGGCAAAATTGGCTCGCTGTTGGGCAGTTTCAACGTCAACATTGCCAGTATGCAGGTGGGCCGCAAAATTGTGCGGGGCGATGCGGTGATGGTGCTGAGTATCGATGATCCCCTGCCAGAGGGTATCTTAGATGAGATTACAAAGGTGCCCGGCATTCGGGATGCTTATACCGTGAGCCTTTAGATCGCATCTGCTCTGCACGCGAGAGAGAATCCATGACCTTGGTCAATAGCTGGTGGGAAGTTCAGGTTTTGTGCGACCCCGCGTTGGAAGATACCGTCTTTTGGCGGTTTGAAACCTTTGGGGGGCACGGCACTGCCAGCCAGCGGCGGACTCACTTTCGGCAGATTCAGGCGTATTTTCCGCAGGATGAGTTTGAGCTGCTGGACTTGGCGGCCCTGGCGTTGCGCATCAAGCAAGACGCGATTTGTTCACAGCTGGCCATTCCCCAAACGACCTGGCGGCTGATTGACGAAGAAGACTGGTCGAAAAGCTGGAAAGATCACTGGTCGCCCCAGGAGATCGGCGATCGCCTGATCATCAATCCCGCCTGGATGGATAAGCCCGAGGGCAGCGATCGCCTGATCCTGCAACTCGATCCGGGGGCGGCGTTCGGCACAGGCACCCACCCCACCACCCAACTCTGCCTGGAATCGTTGGAAATGCGCGTCGACTCCGACACCCCCGACGTGACGGTAGCGGATATTGGCTGCGGCTCTGGCATTCTCTCTATTGCGGCGCTGCTGCTGGGCGCCAAGCACGCCTACGCCGTCGATCTGGATGCCCTGGCGGTGCGCGCCACCCAAGAAAATGCGGCCCTCAATGGATTCACCGCTCCTCAAATCGAGGTTCAACAGGGCAGTCTCGATACCCTGATGAAGACCCTGGAAAAACCCGTCGACGGCATTCTCTGCAATATTCTGGCAGAGGTGATTGTCGATCTGATCCCGCAGCTCAGCGAAATCGCCCATCCCCAGAGCTGGGGCATTCTCAGCGGCATTTTGCTGGAGCAGTCGAAGCTGGTGGCCGACACGCTGGAGCAGCATGGCTGGGTCGTCGCCACCCTGTGGCGGCGCAAAGAGTGGTGCTGTTTAAATATTCGCCGCTCATAGGGGCAAACGGCGTATCTATTTAGCATCAGGCTGCTACTGATCCCCCTAAATTCCCCTTAACAAGATATTCTGAGCCCCCTTGGCAAGGGGGCAGCGACAGCGGAGGATCTCAATCCCCACTAAGGAATGGGAACTTAATTAAGTGTGAACAGCCGTCTCGGCTGTTCAAGTGCAGGCAAAAGGCTACCGAAAAAACTTAGGTTTTATAAAATCCTGATTCCTAAACAGATACCGAACGGCCTTCGCCCCTACATGTGGGGGTATTGTAAACAGGCGTTGGGATGAAAGGCGATCGCGACTGTAAGCGCGCAATTTGACGATGGTATTGACCCCTTAATCATCATTGCCGATCGCCTTGCTCCGACCGATATTGCTCGCCCCTACGACAGAGGCTGCTGTCGTTGCCGCATGGTTTTCGTGATCTGTTTCCAGCGGCGCTTGGTGTTTTGGTGAGCATGTCCCTCACGACGCTGTTCGATCCATTGCTGCTCACGCTGAAGCTTTTGATAGCTTTGTAGGCGCTGAGCGGTCAGTTGCCCCGCCGCGATCGCCGCTTGCACAGCACAACCGGGTTCTTGGTCATGCTGACAATCGCGGAACTTGCAATCAGCGGCCAGTGCCTCAATGTCGGCAAAGGTTTCTGACAAGCCGGCACCCACCTGCCAAAGCTGCAGCTCTCGCATGCCCGGTGTGTCAATCAATAAAGCCCCGGACGGTAGGCGGATGAGTTGCCGATGGGTGGTGGTATGACGGCCACGGCTATCGTCAGCCCTGACAGCTTGAGTGCTTTGTTGGGCATCACCCAGCAGATAGTTGGTCAAGGTCGATTTGCCCACCCCCGATGAACCAATGAGGGCAACGGTTTTGCCCGGTTGCAAATAGGGATCGAGCTGTGACAGCCCCCGCCCGAGTTCGGCACTAACGGCATGAATGGGCACCCCAATCGCGATCGCCGCCACCTGGGCGATCGTTGCGGCCACATCCGTGCAGACATCGACCTTATTCAACACAATGACGGGACTCGCCCCACTATCCCAAGCGGTGACCAAATACCGCTCAATGCGCCGCAGGTTAAAGTCGCCGTCCAATCCCGACATCAGGAAAACCGTATCCACATTGGCAGCCACAACCTGACCCGCCGTTGTCGTACCCGCGACCTTGCGGACAAACTGACTCGTCCGGGGCAACACTTGGTGAATGGTGGCGGTATTTTGTGTGGCATGGGGTTCTACAACCACCCAGTCACCCACCGCAGGCAACATTAATGGGTCAACCGTACGGTGCTGCAACTGCCCCGTTATTTGCGCCGGGTATGCGACGGTGCCGGTGTGAACCCGATAGGCGCCCCGTTGCTCCGCAATGACGCGAGCGGCCACCCAAGCAGCTTGCTCAAAACTTGCAAACGCAAGCGCACTGGTGCTGTTGGCGCACCAGCCAAACTGTTCTAAATTCAATGCTTTGTCCTCTAAGAAACCAATTGCTAGGCAAGGTCCTTAAGGAACTCGAAACTATCGAGAGTGAAGCAGCAGCTTCTGACCTTGCCGATTAAATCAAGAGTTGCGTAGCGTTGATTACCGACTCAGCCATAAAACACCTTCCCGACTAAATTCAAGGATTATTTGTAGTATAACGAGTTCACACGGTGGCAATCTGGCGGATGTGTGATTGCACCAAAATCTTAATGGTTGGTTGGAAAGCTTACCGCGTACTACTCATCCTGCAACTGGATCTAGGGTATTCTTAGCAGTATTTTGCTAAAGCAGTCGGAGCTAGTAACGGACACGCTAGAGCAGCATGGTTGGGTGGTGGCGACGCTGTGGCGACGGCAGGAGTGGTGCTGCCTCAACATCCGCCGCTCTTAGGTCTCATCTAGCTTCAGCCAGGGAAATCCGACCTCACCGCTCCAGTTCTGGACTTCGACGTGGTTTAGCTCACTGCCTGGTTACCAAACCAACCTTGAAACCAAGACGTTAGCCTCCTTAAAGGCGATCTCAGCTTTTTAAGAGCAATCTGACGGTTGTCCTGAGCAAGTTCATAATCCGGCCTAATTTCTAGCGCTTTATCATAGCTAGCGATCGCGTCCTCATAGCGCCCTAAGTCATCGAGGGCAATGCCGCGGTTGTACCACGCTTCGTGGTAGTCAGGTTTAATCTCGACGGCGCGCTCATAGCTGGCAACGGCCTCTT
Source organism: Leptolyngbya iicbica LK (assembly GCF_004212215.1). Classification (NCBI taxonomy): domain Bacteria; kingdom Bacillati; phylum Cyanobacteriota; class Cyanophyceae; order Leptolyngbyales; family Leptolyngbyaceae; genus Leptolyngbya; species Leptolyngbya iicbica. The sequence continues at coordinate 50,992 of NZ_QVFV01000009.1, read as the reverse complement.
CGTAGCGCCTTAAGTTATAGAGGGCAAGACCGCGGCCGTACCACGAGTGGTAATTATCTGGTTCGATGTCGACGGTGCGCTCATAGCTGGCAATGGCCTCTTCATAGCGCCTTAAGTTATAGAGAGCAAGACCGCGGCCGTACCACGCATAGTGATTATCTGGTTCGATGTCAACGGCGCGCTCATAGCTGGCAATGGCCTCTTCGTAGCGCCTTAAGTTGTAGAGGGCAAGGCTGCGGCCGTACCACGCGTAATGATTATCTGGTTCGATGTCGGCGGTGCGCTCATAGCTGGCAATGGCCTCCTCGTAGCGCCCTAAATTATGGAGGGCAAGACCGCAGTTATACCAAGTTTCGTGATAGTCGGGTTTTATCTTGACGGCGCACTCATAGCTGGCAATGGCCTCCTCATAGCGCCTGAGTTTGTAAAGAACGTTGCCTTGTAGATATAAGCTTTCGGCTTCGCAGACAGGAACATGACTCGCCTTGTCCCAGCTTACCCAGCCGCTGCGGCTATCCTGATTCTCAAACTGAATGAGGCCTAAGTCATACAACAACCGAAACTGCTGGTCGCTCTGGATAGTGGGATTATCCAGCAAATCTTTAATTTCCAAAGCCCGCTGAATCCGTTCGCCCGCTGAGAGATTCTTAATTTGGCTCGGGTCTTCGAGACGACAGTCTTCCACCTGCTGCTTCAGGGTGGCGTCGTCATCTTGCAGCTCAAACACGCCCGATCGCCAATCAAAAAAGTCCGGTGCCCGGCGCTTCAGGTACTTCACCAAAAACAGCGGCACTAGAAACACAAAACATACAGGCAGCTCATTGCGAAAGCGATCTCGCTGCTGGTTCAGATTCCGCAAAATGGGCGGTACGTCTTTCCAGCTATAGTTCTGAATCTCCGCTTTCGTCCAGCCGCTTTGTCGCTTGGTTTCCTCATAATCCAGCAGCGAGTGCTCCATGCCCTGCACAAACACCACATCCGCCGGATGCTCCGCCACAAATGCAGCCGCAAACCCAAAAAAGTCCCCATCTTTTAGCGGCTCCCTCAGCGTCAACTCTGCACAGCGCTTCTGTGGTAAATCTTGTTTCAATTCGTCAATCAGCTGGCGGCCCTGACTCGGCGAGCAGCGCACAAACAAAATGCCAAAGCCCTCTTGCCGCCGCAACGCCCGCAGCAGCGCCCCATACTCCGCGTCAGCGTCGTAGTCCGGCAGTTCCGACAGGTCGAGTTGGTCTAGCGGGTCAATCGCCATGGGACTCATCCTCCTGCGCGGCTTGATGTTGCTCCACCGCGTTCACAAACGGTTCCAGTTTTTGAATCAGCGGATGCACGTCGTGCCAGCGCACGATCCGCAAATCATCATCAGCCTCTTCCACCAGGCGATATTCCAACACGCAGCGGTTAAACAGCAGTTCGCGATAGTCGTCATCATTGGGAATGCGCTTCGTCTGAGCCACCTCCGCCAGCTTCGCCCAGTCCACCTCATCCACCGCATTGCGATAGTCTTCGCGCCCCTTGGCAACAGCCCGCAACATCGCCTGCCGCCGGATGGGCAACTCATCCGTCCAGTTCAGCGCGGTTTGCACCAACTGCATCAGCTCTCGCATGTGCCCCCCACTGATCAAGCACAAGCTGTCGAGTACGGTCTCCGTTTCAAAGACCTCTGGCACCAGCGCCCGGTCGGTAAAATGCCCTACTCGCTTCGCCACCAGCTCCTTCATTTTGGCCAATCCCGGCTCATGAATCGTGCCGTCGCGCCGCCGTACCATCACCATTGGCAACACATGAATATCGCCATAGTTGTCCCGCAGTTGCGACGATCGGTTCGAGTACACCAGCGAAATCGGCACCGTGTAGATCACATTGCAGGCCAGCCGACACATCTGACTGCTGTAGTCAATAAAGATTTCATCGTGGTTGGTCTTGCCATCGTCCTGCCGAATCAGGCCAATCCGGTCAAGGTTGTCGGCAATCACCACCAGTTCTTGCGCTGCCAGGTTGCGTTGGGCCTCAGCAATAAATTCGTTCAGCGCGTCAATCAGCGAAATCGAGTGAATATCCACCTGTTCTCGAATCGTTTTTCGCGTCGTCGGCACCTGGCGCAGCGTTGCCGTTAACGTGGTGAACTGCCCAATCTGCTGCTGTAGCGTTAAATCATCAAACTCGATTTCGGTCAGGGCCAGATCTTTCAACGATTGCCAGCGCGACCTAAGCCAGCCCACCAACGGCCCCGGATTCGCCTGTCGCTGGAGGTCATCGAGCAGGTGCCGCGTGCAGGCCAGCAAAATATCCGTGTACTTGGCGTCGGTGTCGTCCAGATCATCCGTCGCTTCAAAGTAGACAACTTTGCGCTGCTGCGACTCCAGATACCGCCGCAGTCGCCGCAGTTCTGTGGATTTGCCGACGCCCCGATGCCCGGTGTAAAGCTGATACGTCGGCTGATTCGAGCGAATGATGTTGCGCCCCACTTCGTTGATGATGTTCTCATCACCCCGCACCTCATGGCATTGCACATAAAACGGGTCGTCCGGCTCTAACGGGCGCTTGGGGTCAAAGGCGTTGTAAATCTGGGTCAGCAGTTTTTCGCTCACAGTCGCACTATCTCACCACAGTTCAGAAACGTGCATTTCAGGGGTACTGCAATTTTAGGAGATGTGTCAGCAGATGGACCGTCAGTGCAGTTTCACCGCTTTGATAGCAAGCCAACTTTAGCAGCGCACGGTTGGGACGAGATCGCACTCCTCCGAGCGATCCTGCAAATTGCCAGCGGCATCATGCTGCGACCACATCACCACCCTCCAGGCCATGTGACCGACGAGTAACTTGCCGAGCAGTGCCCTATCGATCGAGCACCGGCTGTGTCTCAGTCGCACAGTCACGCTCAGTCAAGACACCATTCAGAAAGACATCGGACAGTCCTTGAGCAAAGGCTTGCACCTGCTCCGACGTGTTGGCTTGGTCGCCCAGCGCTGAGTGGGTAAAGCCCGCGATCGCAAACATCCCCAAGAAGATTTGGGCTAACACCCGAGGATTGAGGGGACGATAGATGCCGCGATCAATCGCGGTTTGAAAAAAGGCTTCCGTCACATCGACCATTTTGGCTAGCATTTCGCCCTGCACCGGCCCCTGCAACTCTGGATGCAGTTGGGCTTCCATAAAGCACACCCGCATCAAATCAGCATTGCGGGGAATGTCGTCAATGCGATGCTGCATGACCTGATCGATCGCCTTGTAGTTCGCCATCTCGCTCAGCTCAGTCAGCAGGTCGGTGAGCAACTCGGTCCACCCATCCGCCGCCACCTTCAGCAAAATGGCCTTCTTGCTTTCAAAATGTCGAAACAGCGTCCCCTCGGCGACGCCTGCCGCCTGCGCGAGATCGCGGGTCGTGGTGCCGCCATATCCCTGGCGGGCAAACAGTTGCTGAGCCGCCTGCAAAATTTTGGTTTCTGTGTCGTTTTCCAGGCCGGTTGCAGCGGGGGAGTAATAAGCAACCATAATAGAGAACCACTAATGACATTCATAGAGCACTCGTGTGCTAAGGCTATTTTGCAGCGGGTGAGAACGCGATCGCTGCTCAGATTCACATAACCTCACACTCAGCGACAAAAGTCAGTCAATCACGGCTGAATACAAAATAATCGGTCAATCCCGATAGAAAAATTTATCTTTCACGAATTAATTTGGGGCCTGCCGTGGCTGCTTCTGCCGACAATTTTGGCGCATTCCCAGCCTAAAGGACTAGCTACGTTCTGAAGATTATCAGACAAAAAATTGTGGCCAGAATTTTAAGAAACGCATAAAAATTGGACAACCGAATTAAATGTTCTGGAAAACCGATCTACTTCCAAACAGTAAGGAAAACCCTAATTAAACAGGTGCTCTAAACCGAAATCAGCAATCTCAGCAAGTTGATAAGATTTAATTGTGAAAGTTAGTTGACCAGAGTTATTGGCCGTTGCCAACTTTCCGCTAGCCGGAGTCCTATTCCCAATAGGAGCCGTTAATCGAGAGCTCAGGAGGTTGTTTTTATGACACTTGCACTTCGTCAAACACCCTTTGGTGAATTTGGCTCGCTGCAAAGAGAAATGAACCGTTTATTTGACTCTATCAGCCCCTTCAGAGATGACGATGTTACCTTCAAAGGCTTCATGCCAGCGGCTGAATTGACCGAAACCGATGACGCGATCGCCCTGAAAGTCGAATTGCCGGGTTTGAAACCAGAAGACGTTGACATTCAAGTCACAGAAGACTCGGTCGTCATTAGTGGCGAACGCAAATCGGAAGAAACGACCGAAGAAAATGGCATGACTCGCAGTGAATTTCACTATGGTTCATTCCGTCGCGTCATCCCACTGTCGACTCGCATTGACAACAGCAGCGCCACTGCTGACTACAACGATGGAATTCTGAAGTTGCACTTGCCCAAAGCAGCAGAAGAGCGCAATAAAGTTGTCAAAATTTCGCTTAGCTAGTGGCTCTACAGCACTAAGCGATCAATCGATAGCTAGAATCTTTAGGCATCTCTTTGATGTAAAGAGATGCCTCTTTTTTATGCAAAATCTCTCGGCTATAAATTCTTCCTTTTCTCAAGCAAATGGAGGAGAGACAAAAGCCGACTTACCGTATTTTCGGGGAGAAGGGTTGAGATGATGGGCGTGCGTTAATAGAGGTTGAAGGGGCAATTCAGCCGCTTCTCTGGCGTGAGAGAAGAGGGACGGGGAAGGAGGCTTGAGAGAACGGGGACGATGGATGCATCGGATGGCCGCGATCGCTACCCCTTTCGAAAAGCAGTGGGCGTCACCCCAGTGAGTTGCCGAAACTGCTTGGTCAGGTGACTATGGCTGCTAAAGCCGCAATCGAAGGCGATATCGATAATGGGGCGATCGCCCTGTTTTAACAAACGCTTGGCCCGCTCGACCCGCTGCTGAATCACATATTGATGGGGCGACACCCCAATCGATTGTTTGAACATGCGGCCAAAGTGAAACGGGCTCATGGTCAAGAGCTGGGCCAAATCAGCCAATTTGATGTCGTGGGTGAGATGGTTGTCCACGTAGTCCAAAACCTGGCGCAGTTGATAAGGCGGCAAGCCCCCCTCGTATTGAGGCAGTTGCGCCTGAGTGCTGCCATGTTGTCGCAGCAGTTGCACCGTCAGAGCTTGAGCTAAGGAATCTAAGTACAGTGCCCCACCGGGGTGTTGATGCTGCAACTCAGTTAGCATCAGCGTGGCGATCGCGGCAATTTGTCCACTGCGACTCTGAAAGGTGGGCACCAGTGTCAGGCGATCGCCCACACCAGCCAGCGTTTCCTGGGCCACCGAGCGCAGCCAGCGATCGCTGACCTGCAACTGCAAACAATTTTCGGTATCTTGCCAGCGCGCAAAAAATGACAAATCAGCAGGCGTCACGGTGAAATCGCCATGGCGATAGAGCGCATCATGGCACTTCCCGTCTTGCGCCTGATGATACCGAATCGGACGCGGAGTCAGACTGACAAACAATGTGTGGCGATCGGGGCTGTGAACGATGCCTTCCCCCGGTGGATATTGCAAATGCTCGAGCTGAATGTCGGGTGTTTGGGGCGAGCTGGCGATCGCAGGCGGCGACTCTGGCGGCAAATCTGATTGCGGTTGCGAAGCGGCCATCAGTTCCACAGGTTCCTACTGGCGATGTATGCAAGCGGCTCGATATCTCTAAGCAATTGCCGCCACCCAAACCCGTGAACGGCGAAAAAGGTTGCGTTTATTTTAGGTTGTCCCCCCGGACGAGGCAACTCACCGCAAGAAAGTGACAGTCTCGCAAAAACGTGAAAGCGCCACCCCGCCCCTCTCCGTAGGCTAAGGATGTCTTCATTGAGGAATCAATCCATGCAACTCGTAATCTTTGGTGCGACTGGAACTGTCGGTGCGCAGGTCGTTCAGCAGGCTCTGGAACAGGGACATACCGTCACCGCCTTTGCCCGCAATTTGTCCAAGCTCGATATTCAACATCCACAACTCAACCTCACTCAAGGGGATGTGATGGATGCCTCGGCAGTCGAACAGGCCATTCGGGGAAAAGACGCTGTCGTGTGTGTGCTGGGGGCGGGCAAAAACTTAAAGAGCACCATTCGCTCAGAGGGCACCCGACAAATCATCCAGGCGATGGAAAAGGTGGGGCTACGCCGACTGATTTGCCTTTCAACCCTGGGCACGGGAGATAGCTGGGGCAATCTGGACTTCTACTGGAAATACGTCATGTTTGGCTTCATTTTGCGCCAGGTGTTTGCCGACCACGAACGACAGGAAGCCCTGGTGCGCAACAGCAACCTGGATTGGACCATCGTGCGTCCAGGAGCCCTAACCGATGGCCCACTGACCGGAGAATATCGCCACAACTTTCCCAGCAGCGATCGCAACATCACCCTCCAAATTTCTCGGGCCGACGTGGCGGATTTCATCCTCAAGCAACTCTCGGATCAATCCTCTCTGTATCAAGCCGCCAGCTTGTCTTACTAAATGGCGACTGGCATCTATCGCCCCTGGGGAAATCGGCGAAGCCGTCCGCGCGATCGCGGTTTCCCTGGGAGGACGACCTCTTCTGCGACAACTGACATTTCAAATCAAGGACCTTGCACCATGTCCACTGCATTCACATTTCAACTTGTGCTGATTTTGGCCACTTTACTGTGTTCCCTAGTAGCAGGTTTTCTGTTTGCCTTTGCCACCGTCGTCATGCCCGGCATCAAAACGCTGGGTGATCGCGAATTCATCCGAGCCTTTCAGGTCATTGACGGGGTCATCCAAAACAATCAGCCCATCATGGTGGCCGTCTGGATGGGCTCCATCGTAGCGGCGGTGACCGCAGCAGGACTGGGCTTCGGACAGTTAGCGGGAATGCAGCGCCTGCTATTGATCGCGGCTCCTCTCATTTACATCCTGGGCGTCCAACTTTCGACTTTCACCATTAACGTACCGCTCAACAATCGCCTCCAAGCGCTCAACGTCGATGCCATGGATGCCCCAGCCCTGAAGGCGGCGCGGCGCAATTTTGAACCCGGTTGGAATCGCTGGAACTTAGTCAGAACCCCGTTTGCGAGCCTGGCATCGGTGCTGTTTATGATTCTGCTCTTTAGCCTTTGAAGCGCCGCGATGTCCAGTTCGACTAGCAGTCGGTGGTTGGCCTCGCAAACCCAATTCCGCTGTGTTGACCCCAGTGGAGTCAGGTGACCAAACCGCAGCCATCAGTCCACAGCCGTCGATTGCCCGCCCCATCCCTCAACACACACTTCTCCCTAAGAGGCGACATGACCGTTACTCAAACCATTCGTTCACCCATCAGCCTATTCGTCGCGATCGCGAGTGCCCTCACCGCCGGGATTTTCTTTGCTTTTTCCACCTTTGTCATGCAGGCTCTCGGCCAGCAAACCGCCGCCGCTGGCATTGCCGCCATGCAAGCCATCAATATTACTGTGATCAATCCCTGGTTCATGGTGGTCTTCTTCGGGCCGGGGCTAATCGGGTTACTCTTGGCCTTGACCACCTTCCGCCCGTTTAACCAACCAGGGGCGCTGTTTTGGCTAGCGGGGACGGTGCTCTATCTTGTCGGCACCATTGGCGTCACCATCGCGGGCAACGTCCCCCTCAACGACGCCCTTGCTGTGGTCAATCCGGACAGTGCCGCCGGAGCCACCCTCTGGGCTCAATATCTGAACGATTGGACAGTTTGGAACCACGTGCGGACCGTCGCCGCCGCGATCGCTGCCGTCCTCTTTACCCTTGCACGGTCAACCGCGTCGTGAGGAACAGTACCCCGTTCATCCCCGGCGGCGATCGCGGCTCCCAGGTTACGGATTATTCGGCTAACTGCTCCAGTAAGCCTTCAGGCGGCAATACCAGAATCGAAGCCGCGGCAAAATCTGGGAGATTGCGCGTCACAGTTGAATCTATACCCGCCGCTTTGGCAGCCTCAACAGTAACGGCATCTTCAAAATCACTCATCGGACTTTGCAAGGCCGCTTTAACAACCTCATCAGTGATGCTCGCCACTCGCAGGCGTTCCAGCAATTTTCGGAGGGCTTGATGAGTCGCATCTCGCCCCAGTTGACGACGCAAAATGTAGTAGATATTCGTGACTGCGTGACCAGCCAAACACCCTTCCACTTTTGCAGTAGCAGCAGCATCCAATACTTGAGCCGAGTTGAGCACAAAGGGCTGACGTGTGAGAAATACATCCAAAATCACATCACAATCCAGTAAGACTCGCCTCAAGCGTATTTCTCCTCTAAGTAATCGACATAGGTTGCCTGCAGATCTTCTGAAGTCGCTGGCAGGAGACCGACAAAACTCTGAGTCCAGGGATGCAAGTGGGCGATCGCGATGCCGATTTCGGTTGGTGATTGAGTTGACTCATCAGCCTCATTGGTAGCGGTCTGCGTCTCTTGCTGAATGGAAGACAGCAACATTTGCACAAGTTGCCAACGCTCAGTAATCGGCAACTGCATAGCTTGTTCTCGCAGCTCTTGGGGGATCATCGCAGGTGAATCAGAAGGGTATGAAGCAATTCTAACGGCCAACACAATTCGATTTCGAGTCCGCTCTTCTCAGAGCAATCTGAGCGATCGACAATTTTTGAGCATCGGCCAACCTCACTAGAGAAGATGCAATCCTTTGATTCGAGCATCATGTAATGGCGCATCCTAGCTCAGCAGCGCAACCTCCGAGCATTTGGACACCGCCCTGCCCCTTACGCCTGCTCAATTCAACCAAAAATCACGGTTCCCTAACACTATCGGTCTTGGGATAGAGATTTCTCAGGCCTATTCCAAAGAAAACCTTTGGGATGCCCAGTCTTCCAAAAAAGTTGACTAACCTGTACACATCTCGCTGTGACGCACTGCCCTGGGATGTGCATGGGCACAACACCCAAAGCGTCGTTTGAGGGCACCCCTGCTATCAGCACTCATATTGTTCGCTTAGGCAAGTTCAGAGAGACTTTTTTTATGGCACAGAAGTTTGGCGTAATCGGCCTGGCGGTCATGGGTGAAAACCTGGCCCTAAATGTCGAAAGCAAGGGCTTTCCCGTCGCGGTCTACAACCGTTCGCCCGAAAAGACGGACAACTTTGTCAAACGGGCACAAACCGAGTTCAACCTCGAAGTCGCCAAAGACAGCGATGCAGACCCCAACAAGCCCGTATTTGCGGCCTACAGCTTAGAATCCTTTGTGCAAGCGTTGGAACGTCCTCGCCGCATTTTGGTGATGGTCAAAGCGGGTCGCGCCGTTGACGCCGTGATTGAGCAACTCAAGCCCCTACTTGAAAAAGGGGACATGATCATCGACGGTGGCAACTCCCTCTACACCGACACCCAGCGGCGGACGGAAGAACTCGAACCCACTGGCCTCGGCTTCATTGGCATGGGCGTCAGCGGCGGTGAAGAAGGTGCATTGCTCGGCCCCAGTCTAATGCCGGGGGGCACCGAAGCGGCCTATCGAGAAATTGAGGCGATCGTCACCAAGATTGCCGCCCAGGTGGATGATGGCCCCTGCGTCACCTACATCGGTCCGGGTGGGGCCGGACACTTCGTCAAGATGGTGCACAACGGCATCGAGTACGGCGACATGCAAATCATCGCCGAAGCCTACGACCTGATGAAGAGCGTTTTAGGCTTAAACCACGAAGAACTCTACGAAGTGTTTAACGAGTGGTACGACACGCCAGAACTGGACTCTTACCTCGTCGAAATTACCAAAGACATTTTCACCAACATGGATGAAAAGACGGGTAAGCCCCTGGTCGAGCTGATTGTGGATGCAGCGGGCCAAAAAGGGACTGGTCTGTGGACGGCGACCAACGCCTTGGAAATGGGCATTGCCATTCCCACCATCGGCGCCGCAGTAGATGCCCGCATCATGTCTTCGCTGAAGGATCAGCGAGTGGCCGCGTCAAAAGAGTTGAGCGGCCCAGCTTTCACCTTTACCGGTGACAAGAAGGCCATGATCGACAAGATTCGCGATGCGATGTACTGCTCCAAAATCTGTTCCTATGCCCAGGGCATGGACCTGATTTCCAAGGGCAACCAAGAGCTGTTTGACGGCAAGATCAACTTGGGCGAGACAGCCCGCATCTGGAAAGGTGGCTGCATCATTCGGGCGCGGTTCTTGAACAAGATTAAGCACGCTTATGACGAGAATGGTCAGCTGGCAAACCTGCTGCTGGCTCCTGAGTTCAAGCAGACTATTCTCGATCGCCAAGCGGCTTGGCGAGAGGTGATCGTGTTAGCCGCGCAGGCGGGTATTCCGGTGCCAGCCTTTAGTGCATCGCTAGATTACTTTGATAGTTATCGCCGCGATCGCTTGCCGCAAAACCTGACCCAGGCGCAGCGCGACTACTTTGGGGCGCACACCTTCGAGCGGGTTGACGAGCCTCGGGGCAACTTCGTTCACCATGAGTGGACGGCAGCACCGAGCAAAGCCGCAGTGTAGGCCATTTCTGACCAGAAAAATAGTCAGTAGCCGGGGCAGAGAATGTTAGGGTGATTATCCAGTTCTCTGCCCTTGTCGTTGGGTTCGCGAAATATGACTGAAAGTACCGATCAGGAACATCCGCAATATAAAGGCGATCGCGCGATCGTCAATCAACTTTTGCAAGGCGAAGTGACCGACTACAACCTGTCGGAACTGGCTCGCCTCATCATTCGCTACAAAGGCTTTCAGGGCGCGCGCGATATTCAGCGCGATTTAGACAAAGCCCTTAAAAAGATCGGCCTGACCGAAGAAGAGCTGTACACCAAGACCCGTGAGCTCCATGCCCAAGGTGGCATTTATCAAAATCTGGGACGCAACCGCGAAGATTGGAGCTGAAGTTACGGCTAGGAGTTGAACAAGATTAATGGCACGGGTCCGCGAAAAGCAGTGCGATCGCTGTCAGACGATGGCTACCGTACTGTACCGAGTGCAAATAGACGAGTCGGGACGTTGGCAGTTTGTCTGTCCTCACTGCTGGCCTACCGTTCAGCAAAATAATCCTCACTACACCTACGGTGGCACCTGGAAAGCCCGTAAACGCCACTAGATGGAGGAAGTTAAGGCACTACGAATATTCGCTTTAGCCATCCTTCGTTAGAAAACCAATACCAAGTTTTACTGGGCTAATAGTTGATCAAGATACTGATAAAGGGCTTCATCTGCTTGTCCCAACAAGCGCTTTGCTTTGAGATCAATCAGCCCTTCGGATAACCTGTCAGCTCGTTTTTTGTAATCGCGATGCGCTGTCAATAGATCTTTAAACGCGCTCCGTTCAATCAGGTCACGACTCGCCTCATTCGCAATGGGTTCGGCAAGCTCTTTTTCCTCGACGTCATACTTCAGCAGAAACACTAAAGCCTGGGCCAAGGCTTGCAAATCTTTTTGGAGCTGCTTAGTATCCAGTTCTAAGCGCTCAAACCCCACTTGTCCTTCAATGCGGAGTTCGACAATCGGTTGTTGCTCTGGCACGAGTTGGCCCGCTGCGATCGCCACTTCCACCGTCTGAGTTGCTTTAGCCACTACATCGGTTTCGCTATCACTGTCTTGAGTTTTGGCCACTAGCCGAACGATTGGCCGCTGCCGATAGTCTTGCTTCAGTTCAGCCTGAATACCGTCCGCATTCACTTCGACCAGATATGCTCCCCGGGCAAAGCCAGCTTCTTCGACATTGTTAGCCTCCAGCGACCCCGGGTTAAAGACCCACCCCCCTTCGCTGTAGTTTTTATGAATATGGCCTAGCGCTAGATAGTCCACCCCTGCCTCTTGCAGCGGCAAGAGTTCTGAATATCGCAGCGCTCCGTTATACCGAGCAATCTGCCCTTCGAGACCGTGATGAAACAACAGGACTGTGGTGTCTGGCCCCGGTGGCAACGCCTGAATGGCAGCAGCAATTTGTTCGATCGCCCGAGCCGCTGCCGCCCCATACCAGGCCGAACCAATGACTCTGACACCACAGGGTAAGTCAATGTAACCGCCCTTCTTATGCGATTCATTCCAAGGCGAATAAAGCGGCTCACCAGCAGCCAAGTTACCTGGCTCCAGCAGCTTCAACATGCCCCACTGCGACAGATACTTGAGCCAACTGGTCGAGGTGCCATAGGGCGTATTGTCGTGGTTGCCTTCGATCGCCAAGACAGGAATATTAGCCGCTTGAAGCTGTTGAAAACACAACTGAGCTTGATTGAGCACCGCTGGCTGAATCACACGATGCTCGAATAAGTCGCCAGCAATAATGACAAAATCCACTGCGGCAGCGATGGCATACTTCTGGATCGCATCTGACAACGCAAAGAAGAAATCTTTAGTCCGCTCGGGGCTGTTGTAGCGGTCAAAACCCAAATGGATATCCGCGAGATGGAGAAACCGTGCCATATAGAACCGAGAATTCGGCAGCTTCCAGTCTAATAAAACCTAGACGTCATGACACGAAAGGTACAGGCTTTCTGTTGCCAAAATCCGCGGTTGAGTCTACGCAGCAGGCTCTGAAGTCGCCAAAGCTTCAAGCTGTCTTTGTTGGTCTTGAGTAATGCAAGACTGGATCATGTCTTCAATATTGCCTTCCAATGCCGGCGATAGCGAAAAGTTCTGATTGAGACGGTGATCGGTAATGCGATTGTCTTTGTAGTTATAGGTGCGAATTTTTTCAGAGCGCGACCCAGTCCCCACCTGCGAGCGGCGCATTGAAGTGACTTCCGCTTGCTGCTCTTGTAACTTCATTTCATAAAGCTTGGCCCGCAAAATCTGCATCGCCCGCTCTCGGTTTTGCAGCTGCGATCGCTCCTCAGTACAAAAAATGCGAATGCCAGTAGGCTTGTGAAACAGATCGACAGCTGTTTCCACCTTGTTGACGTTCTGACCACCTGCACCACCAGAACGAGCGGTGGAAATTTCTACCTCAGTGGGGTCGATATGAATCTCGACATCGTCTACCTCCGGCATAATGGCCACTGTTGCCGTCGAAGTATGCACACGACCACCCGCTTCGGTGACGGGTACTCGTTGCACTCGATGCACACCAGACTCATACTTGAGCTTGCTGTAAACGCTGTCTCCCTGAATTTCGAGAATGGCTTCTTTAAAGCCACCCATATCCGCCGTAGACTCGCTCAAGAGCTTGATACGCCAGCTCTGCGACTCAGCGTATCGAGAATACATTCTGACGAGATCGCCCGCCCAGATACTTGCCTCATCGCCCCCTGCTCCAGCTCTGACCTCTAGCATGATGTTTTTCTCATCATTGGGATCCTTAGGCAGCAGCAAGATCTTTAACCGCTCTTCCAACGTCCCTAACTGCTCTTGCAGGTCAGCGACCTCTTGAGCGGCCATCTCTCTTAAGTCGGGATCGCCACTCGCTTCCCGCACAATCTCCTGGGCACCAGCCAACTCTTCCTGCAAACCTTTCCAAGTGTCGTAGGTCATCACCGTCTCTTCTAAGGAAGAACGGGCCTTAGCAATCCGCTGAAATTCATCCGGATCGCTCGCGACATCTGGATCAGCCAAACGTCGTGTCAACTCATGGAAGGTTTGATGGACTGAATTGAGCTTGTCAATAAGGTAGGCTTCGGCCATAGCGGGACAAAGTGACTCCGATCACAACAACTAGATGCGCAAAGTAGCGCTAAGGCTGCGATCGCTAAGCATCTGACTTCGCATCACCTTCGGTATTGGCAGGTGTATCAGACATGCCGTACTTACGCATAAAGCGCTCGACTCGACCTTCGGTATCAATAATCTTTTGAGTGCCGGTGTAGAAAGGATGATTGCCAGACCACACATCAACATGCAGTTCAGGCTTTGTTGAGCCAACGGTCATAACTAACTGACCATCACAAAAAACTTTAGCTTCGGGATACCACTCTGGATGAATTTCAGGCTTAGGCATGGATACTTCCTAAATGTTTGGTCAAAAACTGATGCAGTTCACCTTAAAAGGCGAACCAACAACGATTAACGTTTGGAGAATTGAGGAGCTTTACGAGCCTTCTTCAAGCCGTACTTCTTCCGTTCTTTACAACGAGGATCACGAGTCAGATAACCTTCTACTTTGAGCGGTTTACGATTTTCGGGATCCAGTTCGCATAATGCCCGTGCAACGCCCATTTTGATGGCATCAGCATGTCCAGTCAGGCCACCGCCGCGGACATTCACCAACACGTCGTACTCATTTTCTAACCCTAAGGTTTCTAAGGGCGCTTTTACCGTAGCCAGGTAAGCAGGGTTCCCTTGCAAATGCTCGGTTCCGGGGCGATTGTTGATTTTGATATCGCCGCTGCCAGGCACTAGACGAACTCGGGCGATCGCTGATTTCCGTCGACCAGTGCCCCAATAAACCACGCGGTCAGTATTATCAGTCGCTTGCATTAGGCTTCTCCTCCAGGAATGGTGTTGATAACAAGGGTCTCAGGCTGCTGAGCCGCATGGGGATGCTCTGGCCCAGCATAGACTTTTAGCTTAGTAAACAGCTTGCGCCCCAGGGCATTCTTGGGCAACATGCCTTTCACGGCTTTTTCAATAATGCGCTCAGGAATCCGGTCTTGCAGCTGATTGAACGTCTCAACCTTCATGCCACCGGGCCGACCGGAGTGGCGACGATAAAGCTTTTGACTCGCCTTGTTGCCAGTCACCACCACCTTATCGGCATTCACGACAACGACAAAGTCTCCCGTATCCATGTTCGGCGTGAAGGTGGGTTTATTCTTACCGCGTAGAACAGTAGCAATTTCAGTAGCGAGTCGGCCTAGCCGCTGATCCGCCGCATCAACGACGTACCATTTACGCTCAATCGTATCGATAGGTGGGGTGTAGGTCTTAGTCATGGTTTTTCAGAACATTCAACGAAGGTGATCAAGATTGCGAGCAAAAGTAGTTTTGCTAAACTGCGATGGGGGCAGAAACTAAGGGCAAAGCAAAGTGTGGCTGGGTGTCGTACCAAACATCGGGGGCAAAGGGGAAGTATTCATACCCGACCCGTAATAGACAAAGTCCACCAGCCGGCGCGGCATATTTAACCCGCTCACGTTGCTGACAGCGCCAGAGCTGAGTAAACTCCTCAACACTTAGGAGCCCGCGCCCGACCTGCACCAAAATCCCCATCAACAGACGCACCATGCCGTACAAGAAACCGTTGGCTTGCAGTTCCACCGTGACAAAGGAATCGCGTCGCTGGCACTCAGCGCTTTGCAACTCAACCCAAGCATGGGATCGTTTTGAACCAGCCCGCTGAAATGCTGTCAGATCGTGATAGCCCACTAAGAGATCGAGGGCTGCCTGCATCCGCACTGTACTCAAGGACTCGTAATAGTAGTGCCAAGAAAACGGCCGGACAAACAGGTTAGGAATCGGGTGGGTATACAGCGTGTATCGATAACGTCGCCACTGGGCTGAAAACTGAGCGTGCCAATCATCAGGAACAGCCGCCGAAGCACGAATGATAATGTCTTCGGGTAAACGGCCATTCAAAATGCTAGCCCAACGATGAGCCGGAATCAGCTGCGGAGCAGAGAAATGAGCAACTTGAGCCGCTGCATGCACGCCTGTATCGGTTCTTCCCGCTCCACATAGGGTAACGGGCTGCCCCAAAACAGTTGCGATAGCAGCTTCGATATCGCCCTGTACGGTACGTTCACGAGGCTGTCGCTGCCATCCATGGAAGTGAGTCCCCACGTACTGCACAACAAGTGCGACCCGGTGATACTCAGTATCGGGAGCCGCTGAAGCGACAGCTGACGTTTCTAACAAAGGACTCTTGGAAGACATAGCCAGAATGGTACAGAGGTTAAGTCAGCTCGATGATCGCCATTTCAGCGTTGTCACCCCGTCGCCGCACAGTGCGGAGCACGCGGGTGTAGCCACCTTGGCGATCGCTATAACGCTCAGGAGCTTGCTCAAATAAAGCATGCACCAATTTAGAATCATAGATGTACCCTAGCGCCTGACGGCGAGCCGCTAGTGAACCGTCCTTAGCCAACGTAATCATCCGATCAGCTTCAGAACGTACCGCCTTAGCTCGGGCCTTAGTGGTAGTGATTTGACCGTTACGGATCAACTCAGTGGTGAGCGATCGCAACAATGCCCGACGTTGGTCCGCCGGTTTACCCAACTGTGGAACACGACACCCATGTCGCATATCGATTTCCCCCTTTGCGTTCACACAAATCAACAATAAAAAACCGAAGCAGAGAGCCTCGGACATAGCAGCTCAGTTCACCTGAGCTAGCGCACTTCACTAAGAAGTTTTCGCAGACTTTTCAGCTGGCAGCGTAATTCCCAAACGCTGCTGCAGCGCCTCAATCACTTCATCAGCCGACTTCTGACCAAAGTTCTTGATTTCCAAAAGGTCTTCCTGAGTGAAATCCAAAAGATCGGCAACCGAATTAACCTGGGCCCGCTTCAGACAGTTATAAGCTCTGACTGAAAGTTGCAGCTCTTCAATCGGGATATGGTTGGCGGGATCTTCCTCTTTAGGCTCTTCTTCAGATTTAGGCTCTAAAGTGACGTCCTTAAGTGGATTGAACAAGGAAACCAAAATTGCTGCTGCCTCGCTCATTGCCTGTTGGGGAGTCAGACTACCATTCGTCGTCACTTCCATGATCAGACGGTCTTTTTCTAATGCGCCGCCTTCCATGACGTCTTCAACGGTGTAATTCACCTTTCTGACAGGCATAAAAATGGCATCAATTTGCATGAAATCAAGCGCTGCAGCTTCGTCATGACTCCGCTCAATCGCTCGATAGCCAGTGCCCCGTTCAATGCGGAACTCCATTTCTAGAGTGTGGCCTTCAGCAACAGTGGCAACATACTGTTCAGGGTCAATCACCTCCACTTCTGACGGCAAATCAAAGTGACCCGCTGTCACCTTGGTTGGTCCCTGCACCAGCAATCGACCAATTTGCGGTTGCGCGGAATAGCTCTTGAGCACAATTTCCTTCATGTTCAAGAGCACATCCAAAACGTCTTCGCGCACACCTGGCACAGTCGAAAACTCGTGGGTTGCTCCCGCAATCCGCACTGCAGTAATCGCAGTGCCTTCTAAGTTGGATAGCAAGACCCGTCGCAGCGCATTCCCGACAGTGATGCCCTGGCTGCGCTCTAAAGGTTCAATAACAAAACGACTGAAATGACTTTGATCGTCACCAATCGATGATTCTACGCATTCGACCTGAAATTGTGCCACTGATGTGCCCTCGCTCTACTTTGACCAATACTCGTAAAGATGTCTCCCACTAAACGCGACGACGCTTAGGTGGACGACAGCCGTTGTGGGGAATTGGAGTAACGTCGCGAATCAAGGTAATTTCCAGTCCAGCAGCTTGCAGGGCTCGAATCGCCGTTTCGCGGCCAGCCCCAGGGCCACTGACCATGACCTCAATCTGTCGCATGCCTTGATCCATGGCTCGACGAGCCGCACTATCAGCGGCAGTTTGAGCCGCAAAAGGAGTCCCCTTTTTAGCGCCCTTGAAACCGCTCGCGCCAGCTGAGGACCAAGAAACAGCGCCACCATTGGTATCAGTAATGGTCACAATGGTGTTATTGAACGTGGACTGAATGTGGGCAACCCCGTTAGGAATATTCTTTTTTACTTTACGCCCGCCTGATTTTTTTGTCGGTTTAGCCATCTGCTGCCTGCTACTACTTCTTATCAGCAAAACAGGCGCATCTTGAGAAACCGCCTACAGGAGCAGACGTGACTCAAGATACACCTAATGTTTACGTTACTTTTTAGGCGCTTTCTTCTTGCCTGCGACAGTGCGCTTGCCGCTACGCCGGGTACGAGAGTTAGTGCGAGTTCGCTGACCTCGAACAGGTAGACCTGCCCGATGCCGCCGCCCACGATAACAACCAATATCCATCAATCGCTTGATGTTCAGTCCTTCCAAACGACGCAAGTCACCTTCGACTTGGTAGTCGTTCTCAACAGAATCACGCAAGCTCGCAACGTCAGAGTCAGTCAGGTCACGCACTCGAGTATCGGGATTGACCCCTGTTTTCTCGATAATTGCTTTCGACCGACTCAAGCCAATGCCGTAAATATATGTCAGACCAATTTCAACCCGCTTGTCTCTTGGCAGGTCTACGCCAGCAATCCGTGCCACTGACTATCTTCTCCCCATGAATCTCATCTGATCTAGTTGCAGCTTAGCCGTGAGATTCTAAACTGCTAGGTGCACAGAACACCCTAGTTTATGTTGAAAACCCGTTTAAGCAGCTAAAATAACAAGAATTTATCCTTGTCGTTGCTTATGCTTAGGGTTTGAACAAATCACCATCACTCGGCCTTTTCGGCGAATGACGCGACATTTATCACACATTCTTCGGACGGATGCGCGGACTTTCATGTCCCAGTTCTCAGCACTCCACTACAGAATTGCGATTCTAGCAAAGCCGAGTTGCCTTAGTCAAATATTATTTATTTCGATGCATTGCCAGAGTCACAAGTCATTAATTTGGATCGAATGGTGCCGAAAGCCAAACTACCTGCAAGCCAATGGTTGAGGGAGGGCGATTTTCAAGACGCCTAAAGGTTGCCGTCAGAATCGTGGCTCAGGGCGATTGCCTAACCTTGGCAATATCGGTGCGATCGCTGAATTGTTTCTGCATATAGTGAAGGCGCTGTCCAGCAACTGAACAACGCCTTCATCGCGAGTTGAGGTTTAGTCCATTAGGCTCCGCGTTTGAGAGCTGCCTCAACTTGTTTGAACTCTTGTTCTAGGCGCTTCTTGAGTTTCTCTGGAATGGGGCGATTGGGATATGAACTGTAATGCCCAGCCAAACCGTTGAGAGCGGTGCGGAGAGTTGCAAAGGAACTCAATCCATCAATCGCATTATCGCGACGGTAATAGGAAAAGTAGTCATTGATGATGTTACGGGCATTGACTTCAGCGGTCCCTTTCTCGGGATCGTCTGGAGCCACGTTGATGGCAGTTCTCAATTCTTCGACGACGGTCAGGGTGTCTTGCTTATAATCACCCGTCATCTTGCCGCTCACACCGGCATTGCTACAGCCAGCTAAACCAACGACTGCAACTAAAACGATTGCTAACAAGCGCGTCATGAACTGTCTCATAATTTCCTAAAAGGTGAGCAACAACGATGCCACAGATACAACTGCATATCTAGCCATATTACCCTGTTGGCAGTGCCCCCTCGCATGTCTTTTTGCTGGTTGGCAGCGGAACAAAGCTATACAGCTCACGGTTTTGGGTGTCAGCTGTCCGGAAGTGAGCAGTGCGAAAAGGGGCGACAGCGTGGATGGCGGAAATGCCGGAAGGGCTGGCTGAGGGATAAACATTGGCCGTTCGCCCCGTTAACGGATTATCTACGGCACGTAATAATTGAAAGGCTGTATGGATGGGAACTGCACATTTCTGCTTATCTTGAGATGACGGGTAGTAGCGTGTCATGCCTCACCCCACAGTTGGTTTGGGAATGTCGTGAGTAGTTTGAGTGAGCGATGAATTATCTAATCGCGGTTTTGAGCGATCGCATGAAAGCAGAGGGCGCGTACTCGGCACTAGAGGAAGCCAAGTTTGGGATGGACGAGGTGACGATTTTGGGCAAGGGGTATAAAAGTGCCGACGAGTTTGGCCTGATTGATCCCGCGAACCAAGCTTGGAAGCAAGTGCGATTGATGATGTTTTGGCTGGTGCCGTTTGGCTTTATTGCGGGGTTTGGGTTTAACGCGATTACGGGGCTAGATACGTTTCCTTGGGCTGGCACGACTGGCAACCAAATCATCGGCGGCCTTCTGGGGGCCGGATCGGGGGCGATGGGGGCCTTTTTTGTCGGCGGTGGGACTGCGGCGGCTTTTGGCAGTGGCGATGCCCTGTCTTATCGCAATCGCTTAAATGCGGGTAAATATTTGGTGGTGGTGCGGGGCTCCGATGCCGAAATTCGGATAGCTACGCCGATTATTCGCCGCTTCCGTCCAGAAAACATTCAGGGCTATCGATCGCCCATGGCCAATTCGGCATCATGATCCGCTGCGGTATATTGGCAAATCGTCAATACGGATAAAAACAAGGAGCAGCATGGCCCCGAAACGGTTGGTAATTGAAATGGGGATGGGCGTTGACCAACATGGTCAGGATCCGACGGTGGCGGCAGCGCGGGCGGTGCGGAATGCGATCGCGCACAATGCCCTGCCCGGGGTGTGGGAAGTGGCGGGGCTAGGACATCCCAACGAAATGCTGGTGGATGTGCAGGTAGCGGTACCGTTTCCCGATGCCGTCCGTCAGGATGAAGTGCTCGCGGTATTACCGTTTGGACAAAAAACGTTAACGCTAGAGGATGGCGGTATGGTGGTGGTCGGCAAGGCGATCGCCGAACTGGATGACAAAAACGACGATATGTATGTCGCGATCGCCGCAGTCACGGTTTCCATTCCTGAATAATCTGTGGCCAGTCGCCCAACAGCAATCAGCCTGCGCTGTTGGGCGAGCAGTTTTAGGGCTGGCTCATGACCTGAAGTTGGTCTAACTGAGTGAGGGAGCCTGAGAGCTGAATATGGCGCTGATTGGCATCTAAATGCCGCAGGATTTGGTACAGCGTTTCGATATCTTTTTCGGCGCCAATTCTGGCGGCCAGTTCTTTAATCGTGATCGGATGCGAAGTATTTTGAACGGCCGCGATCGCCTTTGATTGCAAATCCAAAATGCCGGCAGCGGCTTTCTTCCCGGCTTCCACACCGGGTTGGTGATAGGCATTGATATTCACCAGCGAGGCATAGAGACCCACGGCGCGCTCATACAGGGCAATCAGAGCCCCGACGATAGCGGGCGTGACGTTGGGCACAGTGATGGTGATGGAATCGCGCTGATTTTCAAACAGGGCTTGGCGAGTGCCGAGGAGGAAGCCATTGAGAAAATCACCGGCTGTGGCGCCCTGGTCAATCGGGATGGAATCACCCTGGCGGTCTTGCAACACCTCGATGAAGGTCACAAAGAAGTTATTAACCCCTTCCCGCAGTTGCTGCACGTAGGCGTGTTGGTCGGTTGACCCCTTGTTGCCGTACACGGCAATGCCCTGATTGACCACATTGCCGTCTAAATCACGCTCCTTGCCGAGGGATTCCATCACCAACTGCTGCAGGTAGCGGCTAAAGAGGGCCAGGCTGTCTTTGTAGGGCAGCAGCACCATGTCTTTGAGGCCGTGCCCTTCGCCCACGTAGTACCAACTCAGGGCCAGCATCGCGGCGGGATTTTGGTGCAAGTCGGCAACCCGTGTCGCCGCATCCATCACTTTGGCCCCTTGCAAAATGGCGATGATATCGATGCCTTCGAGGGCGGCAGGAAGTAGGCCCACGGCGGATAGCTCGGAGGTGCGGCCACCGACCCAACCGTGCATCGGAAAGGTCCCTAACCACCCCTGGGACTTGGCGACTTTTTCTAAATTGCTGTCGATGCCGGTCACGGCGACAGCCTGCTTGGCAAAATGCAGGCCCATGGTGTCAAATCGGTGCTGCACTTCCACCATGGCGTTGCGGGTTTCGGGGGTGCCGCCAGATTTGGAGGTGACAATGACCAGGGTGGTGGCGAGGCGATCGCCTAAGCGATTGAGCACCCGGTCAATGCCAGCGGGATCAGTATTGTCAATAAAGTGCGCGGTGAGCGGGGGCTGATCGGTCGTTAACGCTTGGGAAACGAATTGTGGCCCCAAGGCCGAACCGCCAATGCCGATGCACAGTAAGTCGGTGAACTTTTCTTGACCGGGGGGATAGAGCGCCCCGGTATGAACCTGCTGGGTGAAGGTTTTGATGTCTTGCAGGGTGGAAAGGATGTCTTGCTTTAGCGCCGCAGAGGGGGCGCGATCGGGATCGCGGAGCCAGTAGTGACCAACCATGCGATTTTCGTCAGGGTTGGCGATCGCGCCATTTTCCAGCGCTGCCATATCGTCAAACGCTTTGGCAAATTTGGGCAGCATCTGATTCACAAAGGCGTCATCAAACCGGATGCGGCTGATATCGAGATAGAGACCTAAATCTTCATGCCGATAGAGCCAGTCTTGATAACGTTGCCAGAGTGCAAGTTCATCCATATCAGTCTTCCTGTGCAATGCAGCGCATGTATGAGATTAACCTCAAATCAGTGTAGGGAAACACGGTCTCAGGAATCGGTAATGGCGATGCACTTTTATTGAAAGTTGTTGTTTTGTGTCAGGACAGGATTGCCGCCAGCCGATAAGCCCCGCTGACCCGCGCAAAAATCAATCTTCTGCATAGGCTAATCTTTAGCTGACATAAAGACTTCTGGGCTTTCGCGGCAGGCTTTTTACTATGAAGGCTAGAGTTTGACTGGTCGCAGGTGCGATCGCTTTTTCACTTAGCTCTGTGCTTTGCCTGTCCAGTCCCTCGTGATTGCCGTCCTCACAGGAGTCCTGCATGGTTGAAAGTTATCAACCGTCTTCCGAACATACCCTTGACCGTGACTGCACAACGCTGTCGCGCCACGTGCTGCAACAGCTCCAGAGCTTTGGTCCTGAAGCTCAGGATTTAAGCGCCCTAATGAACCGGATTGCTCTAGCGGGCAAGCTGATTGCGCGACACTTGTCCCGGGCGGGTCTGGTGGCAGACACCCTCGGCTTTACCGGCAAAACCAATGTGCAGGGTGAAGACGTCAAGAAAATGGATGTTTTCGCCAACGATGTCTTTATCTCGGTATTTAAGCAGAGTGGCTTGGTCTGTCGGCTGGCGTCGGAGGAAATGGACAAGCCCTACTACATTCCCGAGAACTGTCCCATTGGCCGCTATACCCTGCTATACGACCCGATTGATGGCTCTTCTAACGTTGACATTAATTTGAATGTCGGCTCAATCTTTGCCATTCGTCGCCAAACCGATGACGACTTAGACCAATCAGCGTCTGATCTGCTCACCCACGGTCGCGATCAGTTGGCTGCGGGCTACATTCTCTACGGTCCAACCACGGTGCTGGTGTATTCCATTGGCAATGGTGTGCATTCTTTCACCCTCGACCCCAGCCTGGGCGAATTCATTCTGACCGCTGAGAACATTCAGGTGCCCCAGCACGGGCCAACCTACAGCGTGAACGAGGGCAACTTTTGGCAGTGGGAAGAGTCGATTCGCGACTTCACGCGCTATGTGCATCGCCATGAGGGTTACTCATCACGGTACAGCGGTGCCCTGGTAGGAGATTTTCACCGAATTTTGATGCAGGGGGGCGTCTTCTTGTATCCCGGCACCAAGAAAAAGCCCGAGGGTAAGTTGCGCCTGCTCTATGAAACTGCGCCTTTGGCCTTTTTGATTGAACAAGCGGGTGGCAGTGCGAGTACTGGCACAGAACGGCTGCTCGATGTGGTGCCGACAGAATTACACCAGCGCACGCCGTTAGTGATTGGCAGCACCGAAGATGTGTCCCTGGTGGAATCGTTTATTCAAGAGCGCCTGCGGGAACAAGCCGCGATCGCGGCTCCCTAGTTTTTCTCGTTAATGGAAGAGCGATCGC
Source organism: Leptolyngbya iicbica LK (assembly GCF_004212215.1). Taxonomy (NCBI): domain Bacteria; kingdom Bacillati; phylum Cyanobacteriota; class Cyanophyceae; order Leptolyngbyales; family Leptolyngbyaceae; genus Leptolyngbya; species Leptolyngbya iicbica. Next base: position 27,530 of record NZ_QVFV01000009.1, on the reverse strand, counting down.
CCTTGTCGGTTGCTGTGATTCATTTTGCTAAACGCCCGGATCGATTTTTTAGTCCATCGTTCGACTGGTATCTGTTCCTTTAGCCCCCAGCAATATTTATGGTTAGTCTGCTCGAAAATCCTTTGCGCGTTGGCCTGCAACAAGATCGCATTCCTGACCCGCAAATTTTGGTCATCTTCGGTGCTTCTGGTGACCTTACCCAGCGCAAGCTCGTGCCCGCGCTGTACCAGATGAAGCTCGATCGCCGCTTGCCGCCGGAACTCACGATCGTGGGGGTGGCGCGGCGCGAGTGGAGCCACGACTTTTTTCGTGAGCACATGCGCGAAGGGGTGGAAGAGTTTGGCAGCGGCCTCGGCAACGAAGCAATTTGGAACAACTTTGCTGAGGGGCTGTACTATTGCCCCGCCAATATCGACAAGCCCGAAAGCTATCAAAAGCTCAAAGCCTTTTTGTCTGAGTTGGATGAGAAACGCGGCACACGCGGTAATCGCGTGTTTTACCTCTCGGTTGCGCCCCGTTTCTTCGGTGAGGCAGCGCGACAGCTGGGTGGGGCGGGCATGTTGAGCGATCCCACTAAGCAACGGTTAGTGATTGAAAAGCCCTTTGGCAAAGATATCGGCTCCGCGCGGGTACTGAACCGGGTCGTGCAAGACGTCTGCAAAGAAGAACAGGTCTACCGCATTGACCATTACCTGGGCAAAGAAACGGTCCAAAACCTGATGGTCTTTCGGTTTGCGAATGCCATCTTTGAGCCCTTGTGGAATCGGCAGTTTGTCGATCACGTACAAATCACCGTGGCCGAAACGGTGGGCTTGGAAGGGCGCGCGGGCTATTACGAAACCTCAGGCGCGCTGCGGGACATGGTGCAAAACCACCTGATGCAGCTCTTTTGTCTGACCGCCATGGAAGCACCGAATTCCCTTGATGCCGACAGCATTCGCAGTGAAAAGGTAAAGGTGCTGCAAGCTACCCACTTGGCAGACTTAGAAGACCTCTCGAAATGTGCCGTGCGGGGTCAGTATGCGCCGGGTTGGATGAACAACAAACAGGTGCCCAGCTATCGCTCAGAAGAGGGGGCCAGCGACACCTCGACGACGCCGACCTATGCCGCATTGAAGCTGATGGTCGACAACTGGCGTTGGAAAGGGGTGCCTTTTTACATGCGCACGGGCAAGCGGATGCCGAAAAAGGTGTCGGAAATTTCCATTCACTTTAAAGAAGTGCCGTACATGATGTTTCAGTCGGCGGCGAAGCAGTTGAACCACAACGTGTTGGCGCTGCGGATTCAGCCGGACGAGGGCATCTCGATGCGGTTTGAGGTGAAGACGCCAGGGAACTCACTGCGGACGCGATCGGTGGAAATGGATTTCCGCTATGACGCCGCCTTTGGCAAGCCCAGCACAGAAGCCTACGGTCGCCTGCTGGTCGATTGCATGTTGGGTGACCAAACGCTGTTTACGCGCGGTGATGAAGTGGAAGCCTCTTGGCGGATGCTAACGCCGCTGTTGGAAGTTTGGGATGCGCCAGCAGATCCCGATGCCATCCCGATGTATGAAGCGGGCACCTGGGGGCCGGTGGAGTCAGAGTTGCTGCTGAATTGCGATGGCCGCCGCTGGCGCCGACTCTAACCGTATCCTGGGTTTCTCCAGCAATCTGGGGAAATTCGGTACCATAAGCTCGCACCCGCCCCCCGACTGGCGACCTGATTTGCCCGATTTGCTCGACGACTTTGACGACGGTATCGACTCTGTCCCTCATCTCTGAAGCTGATATGACCACTACCCCCCTTGTTGCGCTACAAAAACCGAAAGGCATTTCGATCGAAGAAATTGAGAGCGAACTGCGGAATATTTGGCGGAGTCAAAACGATGGCGCTACGGCTCCGGTCGCGACTCGCGCTAGCACCTTTAGCATCGTGGTGTACGAACCCGAAGAGTTTCAGCAATTGCTGGCCGCGTTGACGTTTTACAAAGACGTGATTGATGGGCTGCACGGCCCCAAAACGCGAGAAGCGATTCGCCAAGCGCAGATGGCCTATGGTCTGCGGGTCACGGGGCGAGTCGATGAGGTGACGCTGGCCCGCCTGCGGCAAGAGTATGCCAACTTATCTGACAGCCAAAAAGCCTTTTCAAATGCCGATTTGCGGGGCTTTAATCTGAATGAGGCGATCGCGGCCCAAAACCCCTGCCGGGTCATTACCCTTTGCCCCACGCTGGATGGCGACGACGAGAGCGTCACCGCTCAAGTGTCAGCCTATTGCCCCGTACAAAAGCGCAACGTCAGCAATCTGATCTGCTGCGAGTACATTACCCTGCGCGGCTCTAAAAAGGCCCTGGAACAGGTCGCTGGCGTTGTCTCTTCACTGATGATTGGCGATTTGCCCAAATTCGTTTGGTGGAAGGCGACCCCAAACCCCGAACAGTCTCTATTCAGCCAGCTTTCCGAGACTAGCAACTGCCTGATTGTCGATTCCAGTTACTTCAGCGATGCCGAGTCAGAACTCAATAAAATTCAAGAAATTACTGAGACAGGCAAATATATCGCCGATCTCAACTGGCACCGTCTCTTCCCCTGGCAAGAGCTGACAGCGGAGGCCTTTGATCCCCCGGAGCGGCGGGATGCCCTGGCGGAAATCGATCACATCAGCATCGACCACGAACCGGGTAACGCGGCCCAGGCTTTGATGTTTCTCGGGTGGATTGCTAGTCGCCTGGGGTGGACGCCGACCCGCTATGTGGAAGAAGGGGGCGATTATGGCATTCGGAAGGTCTACTTCAAGAGCAGCCTGGGCGGCCAGCGTGAGGTTGAGGCAGAACTGGCGGCGATTCCTGTAGCGGATGTCGGCGAAGTGATCGGCGATTTGGTCGGTATCCGACTGACCTCCGACAATCAAGAAGCCGACTGCTGCACCATCCTCTGTTCGGAGACGACAGGCTGTATGCGGATGGAAGCGGGGGGCGGAGCCCAGGCTTGTCGCGTCGAAGAGGTGAGCGCCATTTCTGACCAGCGGGCCGATTTAATTTTGAGTCAGCAGCTCCAGCGCTGGGGCGAAGATGTGCTGTATCAAGAGAGTCTGGCTACGGCGGATCAGATTTTGCGCCTGTGTCCTTGACGCGTTAGGGGACGCACCCTCTAAAAGCTAGGGGACGCACCCTTTAGAAGGGTGCGTCCCCTTTGGTTCAAGATTGATATTGCTGGAGCAGAACTTTGGCATTGTCGAGAGTGTCGGCTTCGGCGACGGGCTTATCGTCGCGCCAGCGCAGAATACGGGGAAAGCGCACCGAAATGCCGGATTTATGGCGCTTCGATTCAGCAATGCCCTCGAAACCAATTTCGAAAACATGGGTGGGTTCCACCGATCGCACCGGGCCAAAGCGCTCAATCGTGTGGCGGCGAATCCATTTGTCCAGCTTGTCGATTTCGGCGTTGTCCAGTCCCGAATAAGCTTTGGCAAAGGGCACCAGTTCTTCCCCCTGCCACAGCGCAAAGGTGTAATCGGTGAACAGGTTCGCCCGTTTGCCGCTGCCCGCCTGGGCGTAGATCAACACCGCATCCAGGGTCATCGGGTCAACTTTGTACTTCCACCAGTAGCCCCGCTTGCGGCCCACCAAATAGGGACTGTCCCAGGCTTTGATCACCAGCCCTTCGGCACCTTCGTCCCGCGATTTCGATCGCCTCGCCTCCAAATCAGCAAAGGACTGAAACTCCAGCGGCATAGATCGATCCACTCGCTCGTCGGGGTGGGCCTGGAGCAGCTCGGACAGCAGGTGCTTGCGATCGCGCAACGTCTTTTCGCGAATATCGTGACCCGCATGTTCCAACAGGTCGTAGGCAATGAAGCGCACGGGACTTTCGGCCATGACTTTTTTCGTGACCCGCTTGCGGCCCAGGCGCTTTTGCAAATGGTTGAAAGTGAGGGGGCGATCGCCCTCCCAACAGAGAATTTCGCCATCCAGCACATGACCATTGGGAAGGGCCTGAAACGCCTCGACAATTTCGGGAAACTGCTCAGTGACTAAATCTTCGCCCCGTGACCAGATGAACACCTCATCCGCTCGCTTGATCACCTGGGCGCGAATGCCGTCCCACTTCCACTCCGCCAGCCAGTTGCCCATCTCTTCCTCGCGGAACTTTGCCTCATCAATCTGCGACGCCAGAAAAAAGGGATAGGGCTGACTGGGAGCGGTTTCAACCGCCTCTTCACTCAGCAAATTCTCGTAAAACTCGACCGTCGGTTCAAAGTCCCCCATCAGGCGGTGGGCCAGCACCGCCTCAGGAATGCCCGACGCCTTCGACAATCCCTTAATCACCAGCTTGCTCGACGCCCCCACCCGAAAGGCTCCGGTCAAGACTTTGTTCAGGACAAAAATTTCATAATCGTCCAGCGATCGCCACCACGACACAATCAGCTCGTGCCGCTCCTCGTCGGTTTCCGCTGCTTTTACCAGGGGAATGATATCTTCCATCCACTGGTGCAGGGGAATGTCTGCCGCCGACTTGCCCTGAAGCGGGGTATCGCGCAGCAGCAGCGCGATCACCTCGGCAGAGTCGCCCACGTGGGAGTAGCAGTCTTTGAACAGCCATTCCGGAATGTTGGAAATGCTGAGATACACATCGCGCAGCACGCGAGAGGTCACCAACCGGCGACGGGTCTTGCTCAGCAGCAAATACAGCGCCCACACGGCGTTGACGGGGGCTTCTTCCACAAAATATTGACGGAGGGCCTCAACTTTGGCGTTGGTTGAGGTGGTGGCATCCACTGCCTGAAAAAGTTCCGTAAACCGCTTCATGCTGCTCGGCAAAGACGACAGGAGCGCGATCGCTACTTCATTATGACGCTACCCCGACGTTGCTTGCAGCGCGGACATAAGGGGAGATGGTCATGGGAGAGAGCCCAATACCTGATGAGGCGTACGGCCGTACGCCCCTACTAGCGGCCACTTTCTTGCACAATAAAGGGACGCCAAATAATTTCCTGAACGAATCTATGACGACTGCGGCTCCGTCCCTCCCGACACAGCAAAAAGCCTGGGCACAAGCGATCGCCCAACCCGCCCAAGAATTTCCTCTCACGCCCCTCACCGTAATCTCTGGAGCCATTCCCGCCGATCTGCGGGGCAGTCTCTATCGCAATGGGCCAGGGCGGCTCGAACGGCAGGGCCAGCGGGTGAGCCACTGGTTTGATGGGGATGGCGCGGTGCTGGCAGTGCATTTTGCCGATGGACAGGCCCAGGGCATCTATCGCTACGTGCGTTCCGCTGGATTCACCGAAGAAGAACAGGCCGAGCAGTTTCTTTACAGCGGCTATGGCAGCTTGGCGCCTGGCCCCATTTGGCAGCGGTGGAAGGCTCAGCTCAAAAATGCGGGCAACACCTCGGTGCTTGCCCTGCCCGACAAGCTACTGGCCCTGTGGGAAGGCGGCTGGCCCCACCAACTGGATTTGCATACTTTGGAAACTAAAGGCGTGCATCCGCTGGGGCAACTGACCGATAATGAGCCTTATTCGGCCCATCCCAAACGCCATCCCCAAACCGGGCACATCTTTAATTTTGGGATTGTCGCCGGGGCCAATGCGACACTGAACCTTTACCGCAGTGACGCTCAGGGCCACATCGAGAAAAAGGAGTCGGTGCCGCTGAACGGCATTCCCCTCATCCACGATTTTGTGTTGGCCGATCGCTACCTCGTTTTTTGTGTACCGCCCGTCCGGCTGAATCCGCTCCCGGCAGTGCTGGGCTTTCAAAGCTTTAGCGATGCGCTAATGTGGCAGCCCAAGCATGGCACCCAACTGGTGGTCGTGGATGCGGAAACCCTGGAGGTGGTTAGTTCCGAAGCGGTGGATCCCTGGTATCAGTGGCACTTTGGCAAAGGCTTCGTCAACAAAGACGGCGATATCGTGCTGGAGGTGGTGCGCTACCCCGACTTTGCCACCAATCAACAGTTGAAAGAAATCGCTGCCGGGCAGATCAAAACCAAAGCGGACGGCGAATTTTGGCGCATTTGTGTGGAACCGCAAACGGCGCGAGTGCGATCGCAAACCTGCTTGATTGCCAACCACTGCGAATTTCCCCACATTGCGGAAGATCAACCCACCGTGACGGCCCCGACCTACCTGTCTATGCAGCCCTCAGAGCCAGACACCGAGGGCGAACTGTTTCGGGCGATCGCCCGCTTTGACCCCGACACCGAAAAGCTCACCATTGCCGAGGCTGGCTCCGACCGTTACCCATCAGAGCCGATTTATGTGCCGAAAGCAGGCAATGATACGCCGTCTGGTTGGGTGCTATCGGTCGTGTATGACGGTGGGGCGCATCAAAGCGAACTGTGGATTTATGACATCGATCGCCTGACCGATGCTCCGGTCTGTCGGTTGCTCTTGCCGCAAGTGGTGCCCCACAGCTTCCACGGCACCTGGCGTCCGGCTTAGTAGACCTGGAAGTGGGGATGCTGCCTTAGCTTATCGGGGTTTAAGGCCGCAATCAGGTTCAACAGGCGCTCTTCATCAGCGGGATTCTGCAGCGCCAGTTTGCCCTTAAACTGCAGCGCAATGTAATCCTTTTTGCGGCGCACAACCATCGCGGTGGTGGCTTCCAAATTGATCGTGATCTGGTGAAAGCCTTCGAGCTCTAGGGAGGATGTGAGGAGCGATCGCAACCCCAACGCTTGAAAGACAATTTGCACCCAGCCCGTCGTCGGATTTTCCTCAGTAACAAAATACTCCCGGGGTAGACCGCTGAGATCAAACAGCGCTATCCCCAGGATGTCGGTGATTTTCAGTGAGGTTTTAACAGGGGAAGTCAAATCAGTTGGGACGGTGGAAGCAGTGGCGTTTGCCATGGTGGCGCAAGAAGACGACAGAACGTGAACGGTGATGCCCCTGGCTCAGGGTGACGAAGGCCACATGTATCCGAGGGCGTTGCCTGACCCAGTCGCCTGGGTTAAATGGCTGCCTCGGTGAGTGAATGGTGGGTGTCAAAACGAACCCAGCGAAGAAACGTGTTACGTAGACAGTACTAGTTTGCCCACTTAAGACCGTCTCTCGCGATCGCCCGTCATCAACCAGAAAGCTAGGGCCACAGCTTTAACAGCAGCAAAATTCAACCGTTGACGGCATAACTTTCACCCCACCTCATCAAAAAAACATTAGCCCTCAATGCTCGTTCGTCACTTCTTTAATTTCCTGTTAAATATACTGGTTCTGTTTAGCGATCGCACAAATTTTTCGCAAAAAGACAGCACTGCTGGATTTTTCCAGCCTATAAAAGTCGGCATTTGCAGACTGATTGCGTAATCAAACGGACTCGTTTTGAGTATTTGGGACCAGCGACTTCAGTGATTTTACTTGATGCTTCACGGCGATCGCTGACGGCAGACTCTGGTGACGCCGCCAGCAGCGGCCCCAGCTATCTTTAAAACACCAGCCCCCAAATGAGTAAAACGGCCCCCAACCCCAACATGACAAACATCGCAATGCCCATATTTTGGGCACTGCGGGAAGTGGCGATCGCCAAGTGCTCCTCATCTTTGAGGGAAATCAGATACTTGTGATCGGTTTGGGTCGGTTGCCCAATCACCACCTTGCCGGTCGCATCACTGACCGCACCCAACACCAAGACCTCTTTGCCCACAGGCAATACAGACTCTTGGTAACGGTAGCCCAGGGTAGCCCCCGATCGCTCCTCTCGCAACTCATTCATAATTTCGACGGTGTCGATCGCCGCTCCATCTGGATTCACCACAATGCTCCCCGTGTCGTCCTTGAGCCAAAATTTAGTGAACTGGCGATGGCGCGACACCTGCTCGGTTTTGCGCACCAGCTTGCCCTCTTCGTTTTTCTCTTCATATTCGCGGGTCACGGTGGAAACGTAATACACGCAAGGAGCTTGCTGATGCTCTGACTGTAGTGGTTCGTCAGTCGTGATCTGGCCCCATAACTTGACGTAATCTCGCCAGTTGCCGCCCCCAATTTCATCCGCGATCGCCCCGGCCATATCGGTCAACTCTGCTGCCGTCACCGATCGCGCCCGCTTGATGCTAAAGAGCTTTTGCTGTTGGTTGCGCCGCGTGAAAAACATAATGGCGCTGATCACTAACAAAATAATGCCAATAATTTCCATTGCGGCCTCGCTAACAATGACTCAAACTGTTTACCAGATTTTACTCTGGGCCTTTGATGGGTCAGGCGAAGTCGGCGATCGCCACACAAAACCTCACAGACCGTCCCCCCCCCCGTAGCGGTCCCCAATCTGCCAACAATGACAAAACCGCTGCCAGCAATCAAGCGATCGCCAGCAGCGGTATGCAGTTGATCCAATTAATTTAGAAGGTGCGATCGCTTAAGCGTTGCTAGCCTTCCGCTTGCGCGCCCAGGCGACACCACCGACGACGGCCAACGCCAGCGCCGAAGTCGGCTCCGGCACCGAGGCAATTTCCCCTTCAAAGGCCGTGCCTTCGTTAAAGCACTCAGCCCACAGGTGCGCGATAAAGCGGCCCCCCGGCAATTTAGAAATGTCGAACTTGAAGCCGTAAGTCTGGCTCCCAGTCTGATCGAGGTTGCTATCGAAATCAAATCCGTAGCTAGTCAACGCTGCGGCATCTAAAACTTCGACATCGCCTAAAGTGCCGCCGCTCGTGCTGCTGATCATATTGTTGCTCTCAGTTTGCGGTAGATAGTCGAAGGCATCATCGAGTAAGTACACATCGCCTAAAGTCGGATTCACGGTACCGGCATTATTGCGATAAGCGCTGAGGCTGTTAAAGCCGCTATTGACTCCCGTAACGCTGGACACTGCATCCACTTGATAAACACCCAGCGCCACAGACGAATCATTGGCCTCAGCAAAGCGGACCCCATACACCTGGCCACTGGTCAAAGCTGACGTAAAATCTTGCTCGGGGGCAAAGTTAAAAAACATATCGCCCCAAGAGATCGTGCCGTTGAGCCCCCCCTGAGCACTGGCCCCGCCAAACGGCAGGTTGCTGCTAATGCCCACAACGAGCTGACTGCCCACCTGCCGATAACCCGTGCCGTATAACTCGTAAGCTGAGTTAGCACCATTGACACTGCCCGCCACCCCATCAGTAAAGCTGTCTTGGGCATAGTCAACCTGGGCTACTCCTGCCCCGGCACTGACCATCGCCCAGGCTAAACTGCCCGCCACCGCAACTGTCATCTTGTGCAACATCATAGATTTCCTCAGTTGAGTTCTACCGACAGCCAAGCGGCTGTGCCCTGACCAGCAGTTTCAACATGCCCAGGTGGTATCCGACGACTCGAAGGTGCGTACCATTACGCAATAAGGGTTGAGTAACTGTTACAAATGAGCAGCAAACAACAAAAAGCTCCCTGCCAGCCAAATGACTCACAGGGAGGTGTAAAAGTTGTACTCAAATGTGCAAAACAGAACCAAACAGATATGTAGGTTCGAGATTACTGAGACTTCTTACGGCGGTTGATCACGATACCAGCACCGACGGCCATCAGACCAGCCATTGCAGCGGGCTCAGGAATCTTCTCGCCGCCACCGTTGTCATCGATTCGGTTTTTCCACACTACGAAGTTGGACAAGTCAGGGCCAGGATTATTAACGTTGTTTCCCTTGTAGATGCCATCTGTATTCCAGATTTCGTTCGTAAATGAAGTAACACCCTGCTCCAACAAGTACGCACTGAAACTATTCCCGCCCTTTAGGGTAATCATGTAATGATGATTGGCATCTAGACCCGTCAGACTATAAGTACCGGAGGTGCCAGTTCCATCCACTGTTAAGCCACCATCTACAGTGTTTGTTCCGATATCGACTTTGAGCGCCTGCATCCAATCGTCTTTACCGAAGAAAAAGTCAGTTGAATCAATGTCGTTAGAAGGGTTTCCCTCTACAGGACCCTCACAATCTACGGCCCCCCCCAAGTTATCAGTCGAACATTGAACTTGAGCCTCGGCAGCGCCGACAAAACTAGTACCGATGATAGCTGCACCTGCTAGCGCATATAAACTTTGCTTGAGCATAATTTTGATTCCTTTTCAAGTGAACGAAATGTGTGAGATGCAAAGGCAGAAACAGGCAGACACACTCAGTGGTTATCCACAACTTCTGAGTTCAGCCAATTGCCAGTAATTACACATAAGTGTTTGTGGACAAATTAAATCTATCGGGACGGTCTAGGTATAACAACGGTGTAACGCAACACTTCGCGACCTCTTCACAAAAGCGACCGAAATGTAAAATCCCATCGCATCAAACTGAATCAGGCTGTCTGGGAACTGAAACCTTGACGGTTATTCATGGCTATCCCGCCAATATCCCGTGGTTAAAAGATTTCAGCAGGCTGATGCCGACAAATGCCGCCGTAAAGTATCCCTGGTTCTTATTTCAAAACAAGTTTCGCGGATCAGGACGTTTTTACGGGTTTTTACGGAGTGAGGGTAATTTGGGCAATCGCGCCATCACTTACTCCTCAGCATTCGACGTAGCTAAAGGCTGCAACGTCGATAGGGCTTCTTCGCACCATTTCAGCCAGCCTTGTTCGTACTGAATGCCGTTGCGCAGGGTGAGGTACTGGTACAGTGCTTTGGGCGATAGCGCCTCAACATCAGGAAAGAAGCGCTCTTCGATCGCCTGATATTCCACCAATCGGGTCTGATGCTGCTTGCGGTGTTGGCGCAGTTCTTGCAAGAGAACGGTGGGCTCGACCAGGTGGCCCCCAAAGAGCTTGACCAGCAGATCGTCTTTAATGGGGCTGAGGTCGCTGGGGGTGTGCAGCCACTCGGTCAGCATGGCGGTGCCGCGATCGGTGATGGCATACAGTTTTTTATTGGGGCGAGTCTCTTGCAGCACTGTTTCTGAGGTGATGATGCCGCTGGCTTCGAGCTTAGCCAGTTCGCGATAGATTTGCTGATGGCTGGCCTGCCAAAAAAAGCCCACCGCCCCGTCAAATTGTCTGGCCAGGTCGTATCCGCTACTGGGGCTATCGAGCAAGGTCACTAGAATGGCATGGGCTAGAGCCATCGTATTCACTAATACTCACTAATACATAGTAGTCAGTGGGGGCATCGGCGATCGCGTGCAGGCAATGGGTCTCTATGGACAGCGATGGTAAGGGACTAAGCAGCTATTTAAGCTACCCAATTGGGGGGCTGCTGTCGTGAACCATGCAGCCACCAGCGACCGTATCACGGCACTCTTAACCTATTTCTTTCTTAATTTCCCATAAAGCCTATCGGAAATTGCACATAGACTATATTCTCAAGCGCTAGTCTCACGATGGAGTCTCGATAAAATTCGGGAAAGCTAGAACTACGTGGCGTATCTGTTTAGCGTTCCGCAAGATCCCCTCCACTGGAGGGGTGCCCGCAGGGCAGGGTGGGTTTAACCCCTTGAGTACAGGGCCGACCCACCCCTTCGCCCCTCCCAGGAGGGGATTCAGTTCTGAATGAGCGTGTTGACGCTAAATAGTGACTACGTGGCTAGCCAGACTTGCCAGGGGCGATCGCTGGCCACCAGCGTAGCCCGTTTACCCCGTTGGCGACTGCCGTTCTACAGTGCGGCCCAGACTGCCCGATGGGTAACTGCATCAGCCACCCAGCTAGCTCACCCTGGCCCCATCGGTTGGTTGGGGCAAGCCCGGCATTCATCTCCGGCGTACTCACCACCGTTCAAACCCCATCATTGCTCTGCACCATGACTCGCATTGCGGCTTTGTTTTCCAAACGACGGCCTTCATTGGGCCTCAAAGCAACTCTCGTTAGCGCAATGTTGCTGACGGTGACGGCTACGGCGGCCATGGTTTACCTGCCGTGGGCTTGGATTTCGCGCCGCAACATCGAGACCATCATTGACCAAACGAATAAAGAAATTGCCGTTGGCACCTCAAAAGAAGTGGAACGGCTATTTAGCAATGCTGCCTCAGCACAACAGTTTATCGAAGCGGGCCTCAACCGTAATCTGCTCGACTTATCGGACGCAGAAAACCGCGAGTTCTTTTTCTTAAATGTGCTGGCTGCGAGCCCGACCTTTACCTGGGTGCAGTATGGCGACGCGAATGGCGACTTTTTTGGGGCGCAACGCACTGCCAACGGCGAATTACACTTCCACGATCGCGATTGGGATCCTGACACTGAGACGACGTTTACCAACATCAATAGTTATTCGATTCAAGATGCGGTCTTAACACCGCTGGAAAGCAAAAGTTTTGAAATGAATCCGTCTTACTATGCCCCCGCTCGTCCGTGGTTTCAGGCCACGGCGGCGGCTCCTGATCAGCGATCGTGGACGGTGTATGTATACCGCTCCTCGGGGACGCCGGGGGTCGATCTGACCAAGGCAGTCAAAACGGATGGGGAATTGCAAGGGGTCATCGGGGTCGGCATCGAACTCAATCAACTGTCAGATTATTTAGAACAGCTCCAGGGCGATCGCCCTGGTGAGACCTTCATCGTCAATTCTCAAGGCGAGTTGATTGCTTCCACCGACAAGGCCGAAGTCACTCCCGACCAAACGGCGGGCGAGACAGACGCCCAGCTGACTCAGCTCACAGACGTGCAAAATCCGCTGCTGCAATATGCCAGCGAAACGCTCCAAGCCCAGGAATTTGACGTCGAAAATCTAGAGGCTTGGCAGCGGTTCGTGTACCAAGAGTCTGAAACGGGCGACATTTATCACATCGCCCTGACTCCAGTCGGGCAGCTCGATTGGCTAGTCGGCACGGTCATTCCCGAAGCGACTTACACCGTCGAGATCAACCGCAATAAGCGGCGTTTACTCGCTGGGGTCGTGGTGTTTACCGGGGGCATTGCGATCGTTGCGGTGGTATTGGCTGAGCGGCTCATTGCCCGGCCGATTTTGGGCATCGCCCAAGCGGCAGCAGACATCGAAGCCGATAACTTCAACCCTGATCAACTGGGCGAAACCAGCGATCGCCAGGATGAAATCGGTCAACTGGCTCGCATCTTTCGCAAGATGGCGATTCAAGTACACCAGCGGGAGCAACAGCTGCGCCTACAAGTCCAAAACCTGCGGGTCGAAATTGATGAAACCAAGCGCAGCCAGCAGGTGAAAGAAATTGTCGATACGGATTTCTTTAGAGATCTGGCGATCAAGGCCAAAGCGCTGCGCAATCGCGATCGTGATTAATCCCGCCGCATGCCATTCACCTGTTGTGCAACGCATCTTGCCTGCCCCAGAACAGCCGAGACGGCTGTCCACACTTAGATGCAATTCCCATGCTTTCAGCTTTTGGGCTCTCGGCACCTGTCTGCGGATTGCCAAAGCAGCAACAGCTAACTGAGTCGCCGCCGCCGCAACAAAATCGGCACAATCGAGAGCACTCCCAAGAAACTCATGGCCAACGTTAGCGGCCACAATCCTTTGCCCTGAATCGCCTCTAACCCGGCCAGCCCAATCCACGTATACGCTACCGTGCCGGGAGCGATGCCGATTAACGTGCCCCAAAAAAACGCACTCACCGGAGCCGACGTAAGGCCAAACAAAAAGTTAACCAGACAAAATGGCGACAACGGCGCAAAGCGCACTGCTAACACGCAGTTAAAGGAATGGGTATCCATCAGCTTGTCGATATTGCGATAGATCTTGCGCTCGGCAAACCGCTGACGAAACCAATCTTGCAGTAAATATCGAGCCACCCAAAACGCCGCCGTCGCCCCCACTGTTGCCCCAATCAGCGACCACAGCGAGCCCCACCAGAGACCAAATTTAGCGCCACCCAGCAGCACCAACAGCGTCGCAGGGACGCCCACCATCGTGGCGAGTACATGCGCCGCCACAAACGCCGGTGCCGCCCACGGTCCCAAACCCGTAAACGCCGCTAGCAAAGCTTCGGGATCAAACAGCAGGGATAAATTTCGCAAACATAGCGCCAGGATCAAGCCCAACGACACCAAAACCCAGAAAACCTTTTTGCGAAACACGGTACTCATGAGCGGAGAGCGGAGAATCTACGGACAGCGTTTCAGTCAAGACGGTGGGCGGTGCCCACCCTACGGTATATCAAGGCGATCTGTTTGATCGCTGTCGGGGGTTTCCGGATCGGCTCTAAGCCGACATCGCTTCGCCATTGTCATCGGTCACGTCGGGCACTGATGCTTGCAGGGCTTGGCGAGCAATGCGAGTCACGTAAACCGTGACCGCAACGGTGGCAATAAACGCCACAATCCGAATTGTCCAGGTGATCGTCGGGTTGCTGGGGGTTTCGCCTGTACCCAGGGTGGCCAAATTGCCCGCCAGCGAGCCTAAGTAGACGTACATGATGGTGCCGGGAATGATGCCCGTGGTGCCCAGCACATAGTCTTTCAAAGATACCTTGGTGAGTCCCAGGGCATAGTTCAGCAGGTTAAACGGAAAAGCTGGGGATAAGCGGATGAGGAAAATAATTTTGCGACCTTCGCGAGCGATCGCTTCATCAATCACCTTAAATTTCTCATTGCTAGCGACCTTTTTGCTCACCCAGTCGCGGGCCACATAGCGCCCCACTAAAAATGCCGCTGTCGCCCCCAGCATGGCCCCAATAAAGACATATAGCGAGCCTTTGACGACGCCGAAGACGACCCCGGCCCCCAGCGTCACCACCGAAGCGGGAATAAACGCTACGGTCACGATGACGTATAGCCCAATAAAGGCAATGGGGGCGATCAATCCCAAACTATCGACCCAGGCCAACGCATTAACCAACGCCCCTTGAATCTGAGCCACTAACCCCGGCCCGGATTCGGCTGCTGTCGCCTGGGCCAGCGCTGGCAATATGGGCATTAATAGCATCGTGAGCATGGTGAGTCCACTGAATTGCAACCAACGGCGAGGCCGTCGTTTTAAGCTTACGGGAAGTTGATGATTGAGAAAGGTCATGGTTTTGCCTGAGTAGGAGCGATCGCGGTCAAAGGGTCGTGAAACAAACGAGCCATCAAGGTCGAACCACGCCCCACCCCGATCGCTGGCGTAGTTAGTTGGTCAGGGCCCCCCCACAGCTCGACCCACTGCCTGCCGTACAGCCGTAGCAATAGGGGCGCGTTTGGACTGTGGCGATCACATCCAACGACTCGGCAGCCAATAGCCGCTCCAACGTGATCGGCTCACCGTCAGGCGTGCAGGCGGAAACCCCAGCCATCTGGTTAAAGTCGCAGTCGTAAACCCGCCCCTCATAGTCAATCGAAAGTTCATTGCGGCACATGAGCCCCGAGACATTGGCCGGATTGTGGTGGGCCGCCAAAAACTCGGTATAAGGAGCCAGCAGTCCGCGATGTTCGAGCTGAAAGCGGGTGCGACCAATAGGAATATTGGTGATCGTCAGCAATTGATTAAAGGCGATGTCAAAATTTTCCGCCAAATACGCTTTGTAATCGCCCTCTAAAGCCGCTTGACTCGGGGTCAGCCGGAAATTCTCATCTTTGGGAATGGGGGGATTGTAGACCAGATCCAAAATGAGATTAGGGTCAGTGCCATAGCCCAGGGCATTGAGCTGCTGAATGGCGCGGATGGAGCTGTCATAAACGCCCTGGCCCCGCATACTATCCACATTGTCAGGCAAATAGCAGGGTAAGGAAGCCACCACGCGCACCTGATGCTGTGTAAAATAGGCAGGCAGATCCGCAAAGCCGGGCTCAAAAAAGATAGTCAGGTTGGAGCGCACAATGATTTCTTTGCCCAGGGCGTGGGCACGTTCGACCAAAGGCCGAAAGCCATAGTTCATCTCGGGGGCACCGCCGGTCAAATCCACCGTGCGAATTTGTGGGAAGCGATCGAGGATTTCGAGCAGTTGCGCCAGGACGGCAGGCGTTAATTCCTCAGTCCGATGTGGCCCTGCCTCCACATGGCAGTGGGTGCAAGACAAATTACACCGTCGCCCCAAATTAATCTGCAATACCTGAATGTTTTGCTTGGTGAGCGGACTGCCTAGAGCCGTTTCAAAAGCATTAGCCGATGCAGTGGCTTGGAGACTGTTGGAAGATAAGACCATAAAGCGTTAAACACAGTAGAACAAATGCAGTTGGCGTGACTGAATGGCGGTTGGTGACATTCAAAATCACGGATGGAAGTCGGCGGCGAACATCAAGCATCGTTGGCGATCGCGCTCCCGATGGCAGAACTCAGATGTCATTAACCGAGACACCTCAATTAACATGACACTTTCTGCCCATTCATGTTGCTTACTTATCCGACATTAAAACGATTGCGGCTGAATATTCCCTGAGAAGTCAGCCCAGGCTACCTGAGAGTGGACAACGCAATTCCGAGACAATGCTTCAGAGGCGTTCTGGTTGGATGCTCATCAATCATCGTCCTGACTGTGCTGAGTGATTGAGCGTTTAACCCAAACGTTACGGTTCAAAGCATTCTCTGCAGGGAAAATCAGCCATTTCTCAGAAACCCTTGGTAGCGTAATAATCAATGATTCCTGTTTGATGTATGCTCCCGTTGCGTCGCCAACCGTCCCAAGTTTTGCCGTGGCTAGATATCCATTCCCTGCGGTTTCGCCTCACCGCAGGGGTAGTATTGGCGTCGGCCCTGACCATTGGCAGCGTCACCGCGTGGCTCAACTGGCAGCTACAGCAAAGTTTATTAGCGAGTCAACAAATCGCGGTCACCGATCTATCCCAGCAATTTCGTGAAGACGTCACGCTCTACGACACCACGATGCCAACCCAAGCGGCGGTGCAAAAGGCCATTGATCAGCGGGCCATGGGCGACACGGCGATTTGGGTGAGGACGGCGGATGAGGCCATGTGGGCACAGTCTGAAACCCTGCGCATGGGGTCGTGGCAGGCAGCGGGCATAACGGAATTTGTACAGACTCTGCCGCCACAGCCGCGCGTGGAATTAGTCACCGTGGGCGATCGCTCATTGGCTCTGTGTGTCAGCACTTTTGACATGGCAGGCCAAGACCTGGGCGCCCTGTATGTCATTAAGGATGTCACCCAAGCGCGGCAGACCTACTTGGCGATGATGCGGCACTTGGTTGTGATTAGCGGCAGCGCGGTAGTGGTGTTGGCGATCCTGATTGCCGTGTATGTAGGGCGATCGCTCCGCCCCTTAAAATCCCTGAGCCAACAAGTTGCGGGGGTCACCGCCGAGGCGCTGGATGTCACCCAACTCCAGCTCGACCAAGCCCCGACTGAAGTGACTGAGCTGGCCCTAGCCCTCGATCACACGCTGGAATGTTTGGCCCAGTCTTGGACCCAGCAGCGCCGTCTGCTGGGTGATGTCTCTCACGAGTTACGTACGCCCCTAACCCTCGTGCAGGGCTATTTGCAAAGTACCTTGCGCCGCTGCCAAACGCTGACAACCGATCAGCGAGACGGTCTAGAAACCGCCGCTGCCGAAGCCGATCGCACCATTCAAATTTTGAATGATCTGCTGGTGCTGACGCGGGCGCGCATGGGTCATCTACAAATAGGCGCTGCCCCCATTGATGTGAAGCCAGTATTGTTGGCCGCCGTGATGCAGGTAGATCCGGCGGGCGATCGCATTGAGGCCGACATCCAAGCCGCGCCACTATGGGTGCGGGGCGACGCCAACGCCCTGCAGCAAGTCTTCGTCAAACTGCTGGAAAATGCCCTGAACTACTCTCCCCCAGGGACTCCAGTTATCGTGCGAGCTGGTCGGCAAGCCGATCAAGCTGTGGTACAAGTTTGTGACCAGGGGCGGGGCATTCCCCTGGCCGAACAGACCGCGATTTTTCAACCGTTTTATCGGGTGGATGTCGATCGCTCCCGCGCCACGGGCGGCACGGGGCTGGGGCTGGCGATCGTCCACACATTGTTGACGCAAATGCATGGCCGCATCCAAGTACAGTCGGTGCCAGCAGTTGGTAGCACCTTCACCGTTCAATTACCCCTGACCCAAGGAGAATGACCCCATGAATCCCAAAATCTTACTGATTGAAGATGAGGTGAAACTCGCCAAATTTGTGGAACTGGAACTGGGTTATGAGTCTTATGACGTGACGGTGGCCCACGATGGTCTGTCGGGGCTCATGGCCGCTCGCGATACAGAACCCGACCTGGTGCTGCTGGACTGGATGATGCCGGGACTCAGCGGCGTAGAAGTGTGCCGCCGCCTGCGCACAACGGGCTTCAAAGAGCCCATTATTCTCATGACGGCAAAGGATGATGTGGCCGATCGCGTTGCGGGGCTCGATGCCGGGGCCGATGACTACGTGGTCAAGCCCTTTAGCATCGAAGAACTATTGGCGCGAGTGCGGGCTCACCTGCGCCGCAACCAACCCCAAGAGGTCGATGCCCTGCAGTTTCAAGATCTGACCCTCAGCCGCAAAACCCGCGAAGTCAAGCGAGGCGATCGCGCAATCGAACTTACCGCCAAAGAATTTGACCTGCTCGATTATTTGATGACGAATCCGCGCCAGGTTCTGACCCGCGATCGCATTTTGGAAGAAGTCTGGGGCTACGACTTTATGGGCGATTCCAACATCATCGAAGTGTATGTCCGCTACCTGCGCCTCAAGTTAGAGGCCGAGGGCGAAAAGCGCCTGATTCAAACGGTGCGCGGGGTCGGCTACGTCTTAAAAGACTGATCTCCCGCCAGCTTGCCTCGGCCAGGCCAAGGGCATCATCTAATATCAGCTGTCTTTAAGTCATCGCATGACCGCTATGAATACAGGCTTTGGGCGATCGCTACAATAGCGATAGAGACGCTTTCCAGCTAACCCTCATGGTTGCCGTTCCGCACTACATCAGTCCCGATGATTACCTCGACCTTGAGCGCGATAACCCCATCCGCCATGAGTATCGTCGGGGGTTGGTTTACGCCATGGTGGGCGGTACTGACAATCATGCTCGCATCACGATTAATCTTCTAAGCCTTGTTAACACTCACTTGAGTGATTCCCCCTGCCGCCTTTACAACGGCGATGTCAAAGTCAACTACCAAGACGAGTTTTACTACTATCCCGATGCCTTTGTGACCTGCGATGACCGCGATCGCGAAGACCGCTATGTCAAACGCTATCCAAAGCTGATTGTAGAAGTGCTCTCCAGCAGCACCAAAGTATTTGATACTGGCGAAAAATTTGACGACTACCAACAATTGGAGTCACTAGAGGAATACGTGCTGATTTCTCAAGACAGCCAGCGAGTCGAGTGCCGTCGGCAGACGGCGGCCCACACCTGGGAAACAGCCATCTATGAGGTGGGCGATCAGGTGACGTTGACGAGCATTGACCTGCAATTTGCGATCGCTGAACTGTATCGCGGTCTCGATGGCTAAATCTCAACCCGTTGATCAGGTTTTCATTTGGCCGGGCGATCGCTCTCGGATCGTGTAGGGCGATCGCTGGCAATTGCTGTAGACCAAGCGGGAACACTGTCGCTGGCCAGCATTTTTTATCGAGAGCAACCATGGCAGAAATACAGAAATCCGGTTGGCGATCGCTCGCGGTGACCTCTATCGCATTGACCCTACCCGCGATCGCCGCCCTGCCCAGTCTTGCCAATCCCGAACCGGCGGAGTTGCTGCCGCCCAACACGGCCTACACCATCCTGCTCGATATGCGGCAGGAGACCTGGGACCAACTCAATCAATATGCGCTATTTCAGCAGTTGCAAGCCCAGGGAGTCGGTGCGCCAAGTCCGGGGACGCTACCGCTGATTCCCGAGTTGGCTTATGAAGCAACCGTCGCGCCCTGGGTGGGCGACCACGTGGCAATGGCCCTGTTGCCGCTAGACAACCCGACTGAAGCTGGGTTTGAAGACCATGAGGTGATGATTGCGCCGATCGCCGATCCAGCCGCCTATGCCAGGGTCTTTGAGGATGACTTGCCAGGGGCGATCGCAGCATTAAAGGAGCGTGAACCCGAGTTGCAGACCGTGGGGGACGTCGAGATTTACTACTGGCCGCCGCTGTATGCCGAGCCCGATGCCATGACACCCGAGGCACTCCCAGAGGAGGCCCCCGCCGATGGCTCGCCCAGTTCCCAAAAGGAGCTCGAAGGAAATTCATCGACGTTTCCAGAAGCGGTCGACAATGGTGAGCTAGAAGACTTTTGGGCATCTCTGCCCATCGAGCCGGGGCTCGCGATCGCGCAATTTCCCGAATTTCTGATCGCCGCCCGCTCTCCAGCCGCCATTCAGACTTGGCTCGCGCAGCGTCCCGATGAGGTGACTAACTCGCTGGCGCAAACCGAGGAGTTTTTGCGCACCCTCAATCATCCTCAATCTGACGCAGCCTTAGCGATCCTGCATGGCGATTTGGCGGAGTTGGTCAACTTCTCGGCAGTCGATCTGGCGCTACCAGACTTGCCGTTTAACTTGCCCTTGCCGCAAGATTTATTGTCAGCCGATTTTCCTGAGTTAGCAGCCCAGCAATTTGCGGGCACGGTTGAAGCCTTAGTCTATCCCCAAGGGCGGGGGCTACGAGTGCAAGCACGGGGCTATTACAATGACCCGCTACTCTCAGCCACGGCGGCAACCATTCAACCCACCCCAACAGAGGTGCTGGCCTACATTCCAGACAATAGCTATGGCATGGTCAGCGGTCAAAACCTGGCCGGGTTTTGGCAAGAGATCGCCACAACCTTGGCCGCCAGCGAAGAAACTCGCCCCTTTTTGGAACAAGCCAGAGGCTTCGTCACCGCCCTAACCGGATTAGATCTGGATCAAGATGTGTTTGGGTGGATGGATCGCGGGTTTACGGTGTTTCTCTACCCCACCAGCAAAACGCCCCTGACCAACATTACGCCAGAGTTGAAAATCGGCTTGGGGATCGCCCTGCAAACCAGCGATCGCCCCACTGCCGAGGCCACCTTTGCCAGTCTCGATGACTTAATAGCAAACTTTGACATCGCCGTCGAATCCACCACTGTGAGCGGGCAAGCGGCCACCAGTTGGGGCGATCGCCTGTCCGCCGCTGACGAACCGGTTAGCTTTTTGGGTCGCACCTGGGTTGAGGACGACACGCTATTGCTCACCACCAGCATTGAGGCCCTCGCCGATTTGGCACAACTCGAACCCGCCCAAGCCCTGCCCAATGCGTTTCGGTTTAGCGAGTCGACTCGCGACTTTCCCGTAGCCAATCAGGGCTACCTCTTTATCAATGCGGCCCCCATTCGGGCGCTCGTATCCAGCTTCTTTCCCCCAGATCCCGAGGCAACAGACTCGCTGGACTTTCGGCAGTTAATGGCGACCGTGCAAGCCCTCAGCGGTAACGTCTCTTTTCAAGCTGATTATGCGCAAGTCGATGGCCTGCTCATGCTGGCACCAGCCGAGTCGCCGTAATCTGTGCAGCGGTGCATGACATCACCATCAACGCCGCCATTCACAAACCGTAAGATTTCCCCCGCCCAAAGGGCCACCCTAATCAAGCATTAGGGTTACGCTGACAGAGACCAAACCTTTGGGGCAAACAAGATATGAAAACACGGGCAGCGATCGCTTGGGAAGCTGGCAAACCACTCGCCATTGAAGAAATCGATCTGGCTGGCCCTAAGGCGGGCGAGGTGTTGGTGCGCATCGTCGCGACCGGGGTGTGTCATACCGATGCCTATACCCTTTCCGGCAAAGATCCAGAAGGCATCTTTCCGGCGATTTTGGGTCACGAGGGCGGCGGCGTTGTCGAAGAAGTGGGCGCGGGCGTCACGACTGTGCAACCCGGCGATCATGTCATCCCGCTCTATGTGCCGGAATGTGGTGAGTGCAAGTTTTGCAAATCAGGTAAAACTAACCTGTGCCAAGCCGTGCGGAGCACCCAAGGCAAAGGCTTAATGCCCGACAGCAGCACCCGCTTTAGCAAAGACGGCAATTCGATTTATCACTACATGGGCACGAGTACCTTTAGCGAATACACCGTCGTCCCCGAAATTGCCTTAGCCAAAATCAATCCAGCCGCGCCGTTAGAAAAAGTTTGCTTGCTGGGCTGCGGCATCACCACAGGCATCGGGGCCGTGCTCAACACCGCAAAAGTTGAGGCGGGCGCAACGGTTGTTGTCTTTGGCTTAGGCGGCGTGGGGCTCAGCGTGGTGCAGGGCGCAGTCATGGCCCAGGCGGGCCGCATTGTGGTCGTCGATATTAACCCCGACAAATTTGAACTCGCTACGCAACTGGGCGCAACTGACTGCATCAATCCCAAAGATTACGATGACCCAATTCAGCAGGTGATTATTGATTTGACCGATGGCGGTGCAGACTACAGCTTTGAGTGCGTTGGCAATGTGGAACTCATGCGGGCGGCGCTGGAATGTTGCCACAAAGGCTGGGGCGAGTCGACCATTATTGGCGTGGCCGAAGGCGGCAAAGAAATTAGTACGCGCCCTTTTCAACTCGTGACAGGGCGCGTTTGGCGCGGTTCAGCCTTTGGTGGCGTCAAAGGTCGTAGCCAACTGCCTGACTTTGTCGATCGCTTTCTAGCTGGGGATATCCAGATCGATCCCATGATTACTCAGACCATGGCCCTCGACGAAATCAACACCGCCTTTGACCTGATGCACGCGGGCCAGAGCATTCGCTCAGTGGTCCTTTACTAGGGCGTTCATAGACTTCGTGCACCAAGTCCCCCTCATCCCCCTGCCCCTTCTCCCAGTTTTGGGAGAAGGGGGGCCGGAAAAGTCCCTCGCCCATTCTGGGAGAGGGATTTCGGGTGAGGGTACACAGCGGGGTATATCAAGTATGTAAATGCTTTACTAGCGACTTAAATTTGAGGCCAACCGTCGCGGACACCGACGCACAGTCAAAACAACGAAACCAGGCAATTTGCTAGTGATTAGGGACGAATGGCCCTCTCCTGACGGCAACCGGCGCTTGGGCTCAGGTGAGCAGCATCGCTGTAATTTATTTATTTCACAGGGTGAGGGCGACCATCCCAAACGCCAGCAAAATAACGCCCGATAGGCGATTGAGCCAGCGCAGTCCTGCCGGGGTAAATCGGTTTCGCAATAAGCTCACCAACCCACTTAAGAAAAACCACCACAGCGCAGAACCGATAAACACCCCCAAAACTAAAATCCCTGAGTCGGTAAAGCTCTGCGCTGAATCGACAATGCCGAGTCCGGCAAAGATCGCGGCAAAGGACAAGATCGTTGCCGGATTCGTCAGCGTTAACGCCAGAGTAGACCCGTAAGCGCTGACGAGCGATCGCGGCAGCGATGCGGTTTCTCCAGCCGACAACTCAGTTTCAGATAAGGCAGCGGGCTCTGTCGGTGGTTTAGACAGAAATGTGGTGATGCCCAAATAACAGAGAAACAGTCCCCCCACGATGCGGAGCCACATGGATTGATGGGTGAGGAAATCGGCGATCGCCGTCAGCCCAAACCCCGCAATGCAGCCATATAGACCGTCAGCAGTAGCCGCCCCCAAACCAGAGACCAACCCGACCCATTGCCCCATCACCAGCGTCCGCCGAATGCAAAGAATGCCGATCGGCCCAACGGGAGCGGCGATCGATAGCCCGAGAATGAGACCAGTGGAAAAGGTGGAGAGCATGGGGGTGGATGGGGTGAGGGGCGCAGGATGGATGAGTCGTCGGGGCGAGGCATGCTCGCAGTCCACTGTCTTAAGTCTCTAAGGTTGAAAGTCGAGCATGCCTTGCCTGGAACCGTTTTAGGAACCACCGCAGATCGCCTTAGAGCGCGGAGGCATCGGTGATGGGGACGGCGATCGCTTCTTTGACCGTAGAGAGCACGATGGTGGTGCGGGTTTGGGTGACGCCAGGAAGTTCTTTGAGCTGAGCGGTGATGAGGTGTTCGAGTCCGCTCGTGCCGCGACACCGCACTTTCAGCAGATAATCGCCATCGCCAGCAATGTGATGACATTCCAAAATTTCGGGTGTGCTCTGCACGGCGGCCAAAAAGCCATCGCGATCGCGGGGATGTTCCAGCGTGACGGCGATAAAGGCCGCCAGGTCATACCCCAACCTGGGTGCATCGATTTGCGTCACGTAGCCCCGAATGATGCCAGCTTCCTCTAGTTTGCGAACGCGATCGGCCGCAGCGGGAGGCGAGATGCCGAGTTGACCAGCTAACTCGGCCCAGGTCATCCGTGCCTTATTGGCCAACTCCGACAAAATTTTGCAATCCAATGCATCAGGCTTCATTAACTTTGTTTTGTAAATTAAAATACCCTTGAATAACATTATACAAATGTAAGTTGCTTTTTTGCTTTATTTTCCAGGGCAAACATCTTTGTCAGCTTTCGGTTCGATCTATTTAGCTTGAGAGACGTTTCTGATCGCCAAGCATTTGCCTGGAATCGAAGGGCTTCGTCGCACCAGACATCAACGATCCCCAGCGCCACGATCGCACTTTTTCTCAAAACGTTAAGATGCAGCGGTTACCGTGCCAAAATCGCGATCGCCTGTCCCACAATAAATTTCGGTGCCTTAACCTTTTGCAAGATTCCGTTGCACTAGTGCGGCATTGTTCAAACAGCGATTTGATAACTCCCCATGCCTTATTACTGGTTCAAAGCGTTTCACATCATTGGCGTTGTCGTTTGGTTCGCGGGCCTGTTTTACCTCGTGCGCCTGTTTATCTACCATGTCGAGGCCGAGGCCGAACCCGAGCCCGCCGCCACTATCCTCAAAAACCAGTACACCCTGATGGAAAAGCGGTTATATCGCATCATCACTACACCTGGAATGGTAGTGACGGTGGCGATGGCAGTTGGCCTGCTGTGGACTAACCCAGAATGGTTGAAGGAAGGCTGGATGCACGCCAAGCTCGGCTTTGTCGCAGCGCTGCTGTTTTATCACCACTATTGCGGACGAGTGATGAAGCAGCTCTGGCGCGGCGAGTGTAAGTGGGGCAGTAAGCAACTACGGGCGTTGAATGAGGCTCCTACGTTGCTGCTCGTCGTCATCGTCATGTTGGTCATTTTTAAAAATCAGTTGCCCACTGATGCGACTACCTGGCTCATTGCCGGACTGGTGCTCTTCATGGCGGTGACGATTCAACTCTATGCTCGCAAGCGCCGCCTCGACAAAGAGCGCGAACTGGCTGAGGCCACAGCGATCGAATCTGCCGACCAGACTCCCGAGCCTGCCCAAGGCTAATTCCCGTTACTGTTTCCCAAATCGGCAGTGCCGTTTCTCAAAAACTACTGTACCCTTTAGCCGAATAGGCTATCCGCGAGCTGACGGGATGGGTGCTTAAGAGTCAGGTGGTTCAGCAGAGGTGACGGACATGAAATGGGTGAATACTAGCCTACTGGTAAGTGGCCTGGTTGCAATAACGATACCAGTGAGCGCGATCGCGACATCGCCAAATTGGGCGATCGCAGCGGTGTCGTCAGCCGCCTCAGCCGATACCGTCCACGCCGCCACTGACGCCACTTTAGAACCCACTGTCATCAGTCAGGGTAGCGTTGCTGTTGACTATCGCATCCCCGCCCTCCAAAAAGACTTCACCGGCAGTTTGTGGCTCAGCACTTGGCGCGGCCAAATTGCTCGCATCAATCCCGAAACTGGCGTGGTGCAAGCGCAAATCACTATGCCCGATCGCACCATCAGCGCCCTGGCTCAAGATCGAGTCGGTCGCATTTGGGCGGGCACCTATTCTGGCTTAGTGCGGGTTGATCCGCGCAGCAATCAAGTCACCGCTAGCAACTTTACCCTCCCCTCCAATCGGGTTTTGTCGCTGCTGATCGACACTCGCGGTTTTTTATGGGTGGGCACTGATCAGGGCTTAGCCATGGTGAGTCCTGACCAAGGCTTGCTAATGACGACCCTGCGCGGCCTATCGGGCGTCAGCGCCAACGTCATGGAGCTCGACAATAATGGGCACCTGTGGGTGGGCACATTAAACGGTCTCACCCAGGTGAATACTGCCAGTGGTGCCGAAATGCGAGTGGTGCGAAACATTCCTGGCAACATTGTGCAAGCGTTGACCCGTGACGCCCAGGGGAATCTCTGGGTGGGGACACCCGCCGGCTTGTTTGTCGTGACGCCGGATAATGGCCAGCTCGTGCGTCGAGTCGGCACTATGGTGGGACAAAACGTGCTGTCCCTCGCCATGGACGCCAATCAAGCCATGTGGGTCGGCACCGAGTCAGGACTAGTCACCCTCAACCCTTACAACGGCGAAATTTTTGGCGAGGTCTTGGGCCTACCTGGTCGGCAAACGTTGGCAATCTCCCCCGAAACCGGTAACAAAGTGTGGGTAGGTACCCGCGAAGGGTTAGGTTGGGTCAGCACAAGCACAGGCCGAGGCGTGCCGCATATTGGCTTTTCCAATCCTGGTGCTCTGTAGACCAGCCGTTCAGCCAGTGGGACTGTTGCAACAGTCATGTGCCATGAGAATCCTGGGACAGATCTGAGCGAAGTACCTAAGGTAAGTAAAAGCAGGAGCATAATAATGAAATCTTGTTGGCTCAAACCCCTTTTATTGATCACGCTGGTGATGGGGATTTGGGGAATTCAGAATCATTTCTCCGGAGCGATCGCCGCCCCCACGCCCCCCGTTTGTGATGCCACCATGGCCGCATCAGACAGCTGTGAGCACCTGATTGAGCAAACTTTGAAAGAGATTCCTCCCGGTTTTTACGGCATTCTCAAAACCGACCAACTGAAAGCCAAGCTAAAGACTGAAAATCCGCTACTGGTGGATGTGCGAGAGCCAACGGAGTTTTTGCGAGGGCATCTACCCAATGCAGTCAATATTCCTCTGAGATCGCTCGGCGACCATCTCGATGATATTCCCCGCGATCGCTCAGTCATCCTCTATTGCTCCACTGGCTACCGCACCGGACTCGGCGTCATGGCCCTGCATCTCTGGGGGTACGACAACGTTCAAGGATATCTCCCCAGTTATCAAGGCTGGCTCCGTGATAACCAGCCATAAAGCATCACCGCAAAAGCAAATACTTTACTTGCCACCCTGATCCTTACGTAAACAGTGTGGCCCCATCATGATCACCCGTTGGCGGTCTACCTTTTCTTGTCGTGAGCACCTGACCGATAAGTGATGACCTACCCAGTGCCCTCCGCCAAATCTGACACCCAACCAATGCCCGCAAAAACACTCATATTTTATTCGTGGCAAAATTAAAATACACGTAAGTAAGTTTTCTCAGGGCAAATTCCGCCAATCTTAATACGATTTAACTAAAGGAAATCTTTTGAAACGATGGATGATGCAATAGGTATTCAGCCTCGTGCTTATTCTGCATTACTCGGCTAGACGACTAAACTCTGTCGTTCACTCCTACACTCACTAATCATGCTAGAAACAACTCGTCCAAATGCCGCACCTCAGCCCCAGCTAAAACCTCGTATGAGCATTTTAGGCTTGATTTTCTTTATGCTGGGTGCTCCCAACATTTACGCCGCCCTGCAGCGTCGTACCGATAACGTGGCCTATGGTGGCGGGCATGCTCCTCGCTATGCCTTAGTTGCGTTGGTTGCTGTTGCGATCGCTAGCTTGGTAGAAATTTCGCTCATTGGCGCGGCTTAGGCGTTCATAATCTATAGAGCTTTTAGATTAGGTGAGTCTTTCATTTTAAAGTAAACCGTCCTCTGCTGCGGGAACAACAGAGGACGGTTATTAGGGACCTGGCACCGAGCTAATTTCCCATGGGG